>JBKJYP010000040.1:0-8258 GCA_046715695.1 Actinomycetota bacterium
TTCATGGGCGGCGAGATCTGGGCATCGGATTACTCGGACCCGGGAGGCGTCACGGTCTTCAAGGCGAGGCTGTAGCTCTATTCGGACGTCCGAGATAGAGGCGCTCGAGAAACGAACCTCTCACTCATGTCCGATAATAGAGACACCGTAACCTTGCCCCATAATCCAGACACTGCTATGATGTCCACAAATGAAGACATCATCAGGGAACTCGAGAGACGCTTCCTACCGCGTCTACACCCCGGCCTCACTCGGCGCGGCCATTCGCCATTACCGGCAGCAAGCAGGTCTGTCCCAAGCCGAACTAGCTGAGCGCGCCGGCCTCCACCGGAGCTACCTCTCGGCCCTGGAGCAGGGCCGAGAAACCGAGCAGGTCAAGCGCATCCTTCGGCTGCTTAAGCAGCTTGGGGTAAGGATGACCCTTGAGGAGGCTGACTGGTAGTTGGCCGATGAGCTTGCCGTCTGGCTTTACGGCTTCAGGGTCGCCTCTATCGACCAAGAGCGGGGACGCCTCAGGCTGATCTACACAGATGAAGCGCTTGAGCGATACCCGCTGGGCGTCCCGCTGCTCTCCCTGTCGCTCCCGCTGGCACCGCAGCGGTATACGCATGGAGTTGTCCGCCCCTTCTTGGACGGTCTGTTGCCCGAAGGAGAGGCGCGTCAGACAACAGCGAACGACTTCAACCTCCTGAGGGAAGACACGTACGGACTCCTTCGGGCGCTTGGGCGGGACTGTGCCGGCGCACTAGTGATCCAGCCCGGCGATGAGCCGCCTCCACCACTGCCAACAACGCTCACGGCCGAGCGACTGAGCGACTCAGAAGTGGCCGAGCTCGTAGCGAATCTTCGAGACGCTCCCCTCGGTGTTGGAGGGCGAGTACGCGTCTCACTCGCCGGAGTTCAAGAGAAACTCCTACTAACTCGGATGCCCGACGGAACCTGGGGCCGGCCGGTGGATGGAACGCCCTCGACCCACATCCTCAAGCCAGAGATCACTCGCTTCCACAACACGGTCGAGAACGAAGTGTTCTGCATGCGGCTGGCGCGTCATCTCAGCCTGCCTGTGGCGGGCGTTGAAACCACGACTATTGGCGGTCGCGGAATCATCGTCATTGAACGCTACGACCGCACCGTCCACGCGGATGGAGCGGTCGAGCGCATCCACCAAGAAGACTTCTGCCAGGCTACCGGTGTTCTTCCCGACAAGAAATACGAGGAGGACGGTGGGCCATCGCTGCGACGGATCGCAGAGATCCTCCAGGCCGTCGCGGCCAGCCCTGACGCTCTCGAGCATCTACTCCGCGCCGTCACCGTCAATGTTCTAATCGCCAACGGAGACGCCCATGGCAAGAATTTCTCACTCCTTCACGATCCCTCCGGCACGATCAAGCTCGCCCCTTTGTATGACCTGATGTCGACATTGGTTTATGGCGACAACCGACTAGCTATGTACATCGACTCCGTCCAACGGACTGATCGTGTGACCCGGGATCGGGTCGTCAACGAGGCGGTCCGATGGGGCATGTCAGAGCGGAGAGCTTCTGAGATAGTCGCCGACATCCTCGACAGCTTTCCCGCGGCGGCCAATGCGGCACGAGACGAGATCGAGGGACTTCCTGCCGATGTCTCGGCAGTTGTCGACTCGCAGGTCGCCCGGCTGGCTGGATAGTATGTGCTATCTTTAGCACATGCGTTTACACATAGAGTTGGACGACGAGATCGTCGACGAGATCGACGGTGCGGCTGGCCACAGGGGCCGGACCAAGTTCATTCGGGAGGCGATCGCTATGGCGCTTCAGCAGCGGCGCCAACGCGAACTGATCCGCTCAGCCCGTGGGTCGATCAAGAGCGGTGGACATGACTGGGAGACGGATCCGGCAAGGTGGGTGAGGGACCAGAGGAGAGTCGATCCTCGAAAGGTGGGGTAGTTGCTGTTCTTGCTCGACACCACCGTGTTGATCGATTATCTCCGTGACGCGCCAGCCGCAGCCAAAGTTGAAGAGCTTATGGACCGAGGTGACGTCGCTTGTACGACGGCCATCAACGTCGAGGAATTAGCCAGAGGGCTTCGCCCGCGCGAGCGCGAATCCGCGGCCGACCTGGTCGCTGGACTGATCGTCGTTCCTCTGCTGGGCAGAGAGGGGTGGCAGGCAGGGTCGTGGCGTCAGCAGTTCGGGTCCCGGGGCGTGACGCTGTCTCAAGCGGATTGCTTGATCGCAGCTGCGACCTTCACAGCGGATGCAACGCTGGCAACTGGAAATCCCAAAGATTTCCCCATGAGGGAGATCAGGGTCGAGCACTGGTCGGTCGGGCGTTAGGTCCTGTTCGCGGAGGCGGACGGGAATCGAACCCGCCAGACAACTTTCGCCGTCTCACCGGTTTTGAAGACCGGGAGGGACACCAGCCCCCATTCGCCTCCCTGCAGCCCACCCAGGAAATCCCATCTCAGGGGTCCTACCGGGGGCCTGCCGGGTCTGCGACAATAGCTGTCGCAGTGACGGGCGGGACAGTGACCGGATGAGGGGCCAGTGCGTACTAGTCATTCGAGGGGAAAAAGCCCACCTTTTTTGACCATTGTTCGGACGAATCCGGACAAATAGCCTTGTGACCAGGAACTTTGCACTGGTGAAGTCCTGCAGAACGGGGTACAACAGCCGATAGAGATGTATCGATGGGGAGCCGAGAAGAGGTCCCCGGAAGGTCAGGTCAGATTGTTGAGAGCAGCGACCAGCCGGCAGCACGAGACCCCACCCGTCTTCGAGGAACTCGAGGACCTGGATCTCGTACGCCTGGTCCGAGGGGGAGACGAGCGAGCCCTAGAGACCCTCCTCTCCCGCTACCGCAACTTCGCCCGCTCGAAGGCCCGCTCCTACTTCCTCGCCGGTTCCGAGAAAGAAGACGTGGTGCAGGAGGGCATGATCGGCCTCTTCAAGTCGATCCGCGACTTCGACCTCGAGCAGGAAACGCCGTTCCGAGCCTTCGCCGAGCTCTGCATCTCCCGCCAGATCCTCACCGCCATCAAAACTGCCAACCGGCACAAGCACCAGCCACTCAACTCGTCGATGTCTCTGGACGCACCCGCTTACGGGGACGACTCTCGAGACGGCCCCCTTACAGGGACCTTGATCGCATCGTCGACGCACGACCCCGTCGAGCTCGTGATCTCGGCCGAAGAGATCGAGGCGATCCGTGAATCGATGAGCAGCAACCTCACTCAACTCGAAGGTGATGTGCTGCGCCTCTACATGGACGGCAAGTCTTACGAAGAGATCGCCGGCGTCCTCGGGAACCACGTGAAATCGATCGACAACGCGCTCCAGCGCATCAAGCGCAAGCTCCAGCGCCACATCGATCAGCGCAACGCCTTCGCTTCCTAGCCTCAACCTCAGCGGGCGTAGGCTCGGCTTCACATGGAGCCCAACGAGATGATCGAGCATCTCTCACATCCAGAGCTGCGTCGGCCCATCCTCCTCGCGGCCTTCAAAGGTTGGAACGACGCCGGTGACGCGGCAACCTTCGCCACGATGCACCTCGGCCAGACCTGGAAGGGCCAGAAGATCGCATCGATCGACGGCGAGGAGTTCTTCGATTTCCAGGCCGTGAGGCCTCATGTCGAGCTGGTCGACGGACTGATACGCAAGATCACCTGGCCGTCCAACGAGTTCTGGGCTGCTCATCCCGAGTCGGGAGAGCACGACGTGATCATCCTCGTCGGCACAGAGCCCAACATGAGATGGCGCACTTTCAGCAACCTCATCGTCGATCTCGCGCGCGAGCACAAGGTCGAACTCGTGATCACGCTCGGTGCCCTCCTCGCCGACGTTCCCCACTCGCGTCCGGTCCCCATCACCGGAACCGCTGTCGATGTAGAGCTCATCAAACGCCTTGGGCTCGAGCGATCTCGCTACGAGGGCCCGACCGGGATCGTCGGAGTGCTACACGAGGCCTTCGCCCGAGCCGGCATCGCTTCCGCGAGCTTGTGGGCGGCTGTTCCCCACTACCTCGCGATCACCCCCAATCCTAAGGCGGCACTCGCACTGATAGAGAAGGCGACACAGCTGATGGGCACGGCCTTCGACACGACGGATCTGAAACGTGCTTCCGAGGCCTACGAGGAGAAGGTTGGCGAGATGATCCGAGAGGACGACTCTGTACAGCAGTATGTGCAGCTCCTCGAAGAGCGCCTCGACGAGGCTATCCGGGAAGAGAGCGTGGATCCCGCCGACCTACCCTCAGCGGACGCGATCGGAGCCGAGGTCGAGAGGTATCTGAGGAATCAGTCCCCGCCCTCCTCGTCATCGACTTGACCCAAACGACCGAGATTGGGTCGTCTGAGTAAAGTCGGCGGGGGTTTAGAGGGTGGGCCAGTCTTTCTTCTTGTCTTCGACTACCGGCCAGTCGGTGCTCACCGGCTTGTCGGCGTCGGAGAGCAGGTCGCCGAGGTCGCCCTTTCCCCCGATATCACCGGCGGCGGTCAATAGGTCGTCGAGCTTGGCTCGGGGCTTGCCCTCTATACGGATGCGCAACGCGACGAGTACGTCGGCCTGGTCGTCTCGCAGCATCGACGCCCGGTCGAGCTCGCCCAGGACCATCTCGGCCTTCTTTATGAGCTTGAGGTCGTCGCGAGCTTGCGAACGGAGACGCTCGAGCTCTGCGGCTTGATCGTCTTCCATGGGAGGACTCTAGAGGTTGTCGAGGACCATCCCCGTGTACCAGGCCGAGTTGAAGGTGTTCTCGGTGCCGGCCTCGAGGTTCGCCCGGCTCCCCGCGACCCGCTCCATGCACGGGACGGTGTCCCACGGCTGGTGATAGCCGGGGTAGTCGGATGCGGTGCGCATACCGGCCCAGCGGATCGTGAAGTAGCCCTGCTCGGCGAAGTTCGACTCATCCGAGTTCGGATATTGAACCCACACGAGCACACGTGGGGTGGACCGCCGACGGGCCACTTGTTCGCTGCCCCCGGCGATCCATCGCCTTCGGGGAACTTGAGGAAGTCGAAGTTCACGTAGTCGAGGATCGGTAAGGCGATCGCCGCGTCCTCCGGGGTTGGTCCGTGATAGATGCAGATGCAGTAGGGGGCCGGGTAACCGATGCCGACCATGTCGAAGCCGAGCACCGCGAGGAACTCCTGCTTCTCCTTCTTCATCTCCTCGGCGTACATCTGCGAGGCCAGGAGCCCATCTTCTTCTGCATCCATCCAGAGGAGCGCGATCGTTCGTTTCGTTTCGATCTTCTTGAAGGCCTTGCCGAAGAACCGCATCATGTTGGTGCCGCTGGTGTCGTCATATGCGCCCTGCACGGTTTGCGGAACCAGGTCGAAATGCGACACGAAGGCGATCCACTCTTCCGGCTTCTTCGTCCCTTCCTTCAGGGCTTGGACGACCCGGACCGTGCGTGGCCGAACGCCGCCGACCTCGTATTCGATGATCTTGACCTTGAAACCGTTCTTCTTGGCTTCCTTGGCGAGGAACTCTGCCATCGGGATACCGGTCCCGACCGGGCCGGGAACGCTGTTGTTGCGTATCGGGAACCTCCCGACGAGCTCCTCGAGCCCCGCGATCATCTCGGCCCCCGAGATCTTGGGCTTGGGGACGGTCTTGAGGTCGACGTACTTCGTGGGACGCCGGCCGCCACCCTTCGCCACGGAGGGCGTACCCGCTGAAACCGGTATCAATAGGGCGGCACCGATGAGGGCCGCGGCGATCCGAAGATGTCTTGTGCGCATGGACCCCTACATTCGCCCCAAGTACCTGCTGGTCCTGCGGCCGCGGACAGGAGCCGAGCCATCGCCGTCGAAATCCGCGAGTACTGGGCGCTTCCCCCACATCAGGGGACCTCGGCAAGGCTTCGGATCAGCCGTGGCGCGCCTCCATATGGACCGCGAACTAAGGAGAGCCTCATGCGTCTGCGAATCATCCCCAGCGTTCTGATCGCCGCGTCGATGGTGACTGCCACCTTCGCGGCCGCGGCTCCAGCCATAGCCAAGAAGAAGGGTGGTCCGGTCGTCGTCGCGAAGGACGGGACTGGAGACTGGGATGACGGCGTCGGTGCGGGTGCAGAGGTCGGCGCTGCCACCGGCCAGGATCTGATCGAGGCTTCTATCGAGCCTTCGGGCAAGAACCTGAACTTCATCATCAAGGTCACCGCCCTCCCCCCGACCGGCGGGACTCCCGAAGCCGTTCGGTACGTCTGGGACATCCTGGTGGACGGTGAGCTCTACGAGCTCGACGGCAAATTCACGAACTACTCGAGAGGCATCTGTGACCCGACCGCCGGGACCTGCCCCCCTCCCCGTGACCCAGGGATGCAACCTTTCCTGATCAGGACGAACTGTGGGCCTAACGCCACGGTCTCGAACCTCGTGACATGCGAGGAGGCAGCCCTCGTTCACGCCACCTTCGATGCCGCTGCAGGTACGATCACGATCCCCGTGCCGATGGCCGCGATCGAAGCGAAGCCCGGCTCGAAGATCACGGCCGGCACCAACACGGTCGGCGGCACCATCTCCGCCTCGCCGGCTGCTTTCGTTAGCACCGCCAACATCCCCGTGTTCGACACGATGGTCATGACCAAGACATACGTAGTGGGCAAGTAGGGCTCCGCAGGAGCGCACCCGGGGTTGTCGAAACCCAAAGCACCAACTCGAGACGAACAACAAGACCAGCAACGAAAGGGAGAGATCGAGATGAGAAGCCGCAAACTGCTGCTCGCCACAGCCATCGTCGGCTGTATGGCGATGGTCCTGTCAGGACCTGCAGGCGCCCGCCAGAAACAGAAGCCCAACCCGCTCAAGGGCGAGGGCTTCGGAATGAAGATCGTTGCCAACGTCCCCTATGAGGGCGGCACCGACATGGAGTTCATCACCCAGAAGGGCCGCGACTATGCCCTGACCGGTTCAGCTCCCGGCGTCGGTGGCGCAAAGGCGGGCGGCTTCCGCGTGATCGACATCACCGACCCCGAGAAGCCTTTCCTGGCTGCGCTCCTCGCGTGCTCCCTGTACCAGGGTGACATCCAGATCAGCCACGACCAGAAGACCGCGATCATGGGCGCCGACTCCGCTGGTGGCCCCGACGGATGCCTCGCCGTTGGAAAGCTCGGCTTCCTGACGATCGACATCACGGATGTGTTGAAGCCCAAGGCGATCGGTTTCGCCGAGATCTCGACCGGTTCACACAACATCACGGCGCATCCCAAGAAGCCCTACGTCTACAACTCCAACTCAAACCTTGCACCCAGTCCGACGGGAAGCAGTATCGAGATCTGGTCCATCAAGAACCCGGCCAAGCCGAAACTCGTCAACACGGTCTTGAGTCTTCCGCATGCGCCTCACGACATCTCCTTCAGCCCGAAGGGCGACCTCGCGGTGACGGCTGCGATCAGCCACGTCGACATCTACAACACGAGCGACCCGGAGAACCCGACGCTCGCTTACACGACACAGTGCCCCGGTTGCTCGATCACGCACGACGCCAAGTTCACGCCCGACATGACGCACGTCATCGTCGGTGACGAGGGCGGCGGCGGCGGCGGTTACCCGTGCCCCGGCGGCGCGCTTTACTTCTACCAACTGCAGACCTCTCCGACGCCTTTGATGGTCCTAACCGGCGTATACGAGCCGCAAGAGCTCATCTTCGCTCGTGATGGTCAGACCGGTCCGGCGGCGTGCACGTCGCACGTGTTCTCGATCGCTCCGGACTCGAAGCACATGGCCATCTCGTGGTATTCGGCCGGCACCCGCTACCTCGACATCTCTTCGATGACGGGCGCGACCTTCGGCCAGAACCAGGCTCCCCCCGGCGGCGTGAAAGAGGTCGCTTGGTTCATGCCGGATGGCGGCGTGACCTGGTCGTCCAAGATCTACAAGAACGAGAAGTACGTTTACTCGAACGACGAGCACCGAGGGTTCGACGTCTTCAAGGTCACAGCGAAATAAGAGGCAGTTAGGCACCGACGAGGGCCTCGGGGCAAACCCCCCGGGGCCCTCGTACTATCTAGGCTCGGAGGGCGAAAGATATGAAGAGAGCGGCGGCGGTACTGGCATTGATCGGGTGCTTGCTCAACGGCACCATGGCTTCGGCGCGGCGGCACCCGGCCCCCCTCAAGGGCGAAGGCGAAGGCCTAAAGCTCATCGCCAACATCCCTTACACGGGTGGAACGGACATGGAGCTGATCACCCGGGATGGCCGCGACTACGCGCTGACGGGGTCTGCTCCCGGGGTAGGCGGAGCGAAAGCCGGGGCGTTCCGGATCATCGATGT
>JBKJYP010000041.1:0-2599 GCA_046715695.1 Actinomycetota bacterium
GACAAGCATCACGAGCTCCTCGCCGCGGACCTCAGCAAGCTCGAGGCGAAGATCGACGAGGAGGAGCGGCACGAGGGGAGCCTCGCGTCGGCTCAAGCTCGGCTCGAGGGAGACATCTCGGCCGCTATGGCCCGGGATGTTTCAGCATCCCGCGGCACGTCTGCTCAAGGTTTCATCTGGCCTCTGAACGGCGCGATCACCTCGTACTACGGCCCCCGGTGGGGACGCATGCATGAGGGCATCGACATCGACGGCGTGACCGGCGAGCCGGTGATCGCCTCGAACTCGGGAACGGTGATCCTTGCGTCCTACTACTCCGGTTACGGCAACGCGGTTGTGATCGACCACGGGGGCGGGTTCTCGACCCTTTACGGGCACCACTCCGAGCTGTTGGTGTCCGTCGGACAACAGGTGTTGCGTGGCGATGTCGTCGGGCGGGTCGGCTGCACGGGAAGCTGCACCGGGGACCATCTCCACTTCGAGATCCGGGTCAACGGCAGCCCGCAGGACCCCCTCAACTACCTCCCCTAACCGCCGAACGAAAAGAGCCCGGCCGAAGCCGGGCTCTTTGTGGTTCTAGGGGTGGAACCCCTTACATCATGCCGCCCATGCCACCCATGCCACCCATGCCGTGATCGTGGCCTGAGTGTGCATCGGAGTCATCGGCCGGCTTGTCGACGATCGTCGCCTCGGTCGTCAGCAACAGGGCTGCGATCGAAGCTGCGTTCTCGAGTGCGGAACGAGTGACTCGCGTCGGGTCGATGATGCCGGCGGTGATGAGGTCGACGTACTCACCGGTGGCGGCGTTGAGACCCTCACCAGGCTTGCCGTTGGCGACCCGGTCGATCACGACGCCACCTTCGAGGCCGGCGTTGCTGGCGATCCACCACAGCGGAGCCGTCAGGGCCTCGAAAACAACCTTGGCACCAGCGGCCTCGTCGCCCTCGAGCTCGAGGGCGTCGATCGCCTCACGAGCACGGACGAGAGTGACACCTCCACCAGGGACGACACCCTCCTCGACCGCTGCACGGGTCGCGGAGACGGAGTCCTCGATGCGGTGCTTCTTCTCTTTGAGCTCGACCTCGGTTGCGGCACCGACCTTGAGGACGGCGACACCACCGGCGAGCTTCGCGAGACGCTCCTGCAGCTTCTCTTTGTCCCAGTCCGAGTCGCTGCGCTCGATCTCGGCCTTGATCTGCTCGACGCGGCCACGGATCAGCTTGTCGTCTCCGACACCCTCGATGATCGTGGTGTTGTCCTTCGTAACGACGACCTTGCGGGCGGTACCCAGGAGGTCGAGCGAGATGTTGTCGAGCTTGAGGCCAACCTCTTCGGAGATGACGGTGGCTCCGGTGAGGACCGCGATGTCCTCGAGCATGGCCTTGCGACGGTCACCGAAGCCCGGGGCCTTGACGGCGACCGAGTTGAAGATGCCGCGGATCTTGTTGACCACGAGGGTCGCAAGGGCTTCGCCCTCGACGTCCTCGGCGATGATCAGAAGCGCCTTGCCGGCCTGGACGACCTTCTCCAGAACAGGCAGGAGGTCACGGGCAGACGAGATCTTGGTCTGTGCGATCAGGATGTAGGGGTCCTCGAGGATGGCCTCCATACGGTCCTGGTCGGTCACGAAGTACGGGGAGATGTAGCCCTTGTCGAACTGCATCCCCTCGACGAGCTCGATCTCGAGACCGAAGGTGTTCGACTCTTCGACGGTGATGACGCCGTCCTTGCCGACCTTGTCCATGGCCTCGGCGACCATCTCGCCGATCTCGGCGTCGTTGTTGGCGGAGATCGACGCGACGTGCGCGATCTGGCCGCGGCCCTCGACGTCACGGGACTGAGCCTTGATGGAATCGACCGCAGCTGCGACGGCCTTCTCGATGCCACGCTTCATGGACATCGGGTTGGCTCCGGCGGCGACGTTGCGCAGGCCCTCGCGGACCATGGCCTGAGCGAGAACGGTCGCGGTGGTGGTTCCATCACCGGCGACGTCGTTGGTCTTGGTGGCTACCTCTTTGACGAGCTGGGCGCCCATGTTCTCCCACGGGTCCTCGAGCTCGATCTCCTTGGCGATGGTTACACCATCGTTGGTGATCGTCGGCGCGCCCCACTTCTTGTCAAGCACGACGTTGCGCCCACGGGGGCCGAGGGTCACGCGCACGGCGTTGGCGAGACGGTTGACTCCCGCTTCGAGACCCTTGCGGGCCTCGTCATCGAATCTGACTAGCTTTGACATCTAACGAAGCACCGCCAGCACGTCACGGGCGGAGAGGATGAGGAGCTCCTCGCCGTCGACCTTGACCTCGGTGCCGCCGTACTTCGAGTAGATGACCCGGTCGCCCTCTTTGACGTCGACGGGGATCAGCTCGCCACTGGTGTCTGAACGCTTTCCGGCGCCTACGGCCAGGACGGTGCCCTCCTGGGGCTTCTCCTTGGCCGTGTCCGGGATCACGATGCCGGACAGGGTCTTCTCTTCGCCCTCCTCGGGGCGGACCAGGATGCGGTCCTCGAGGGGGGTGATCTTCGTCTTGGTTGCAGTCGCCATCCAATAACCTCCTAAGGGGTGTTTAGCACTCGAACACTGCGAGTGCTAAGGATA
>JBKJYP010000042.1:0-3922 GCA_046715695.1 Actinomycetota bacterium
AAGCGGAACAGCTGTGAGTGCATCGCCGAAGTTATGGATCAGGTCGGCCAACAAAGCAACGCTGTCCGTGAGGATGAATAGCGAGACCTGGATCAGAGCGGTTATCGCGAGCACCACCAAACTCAAGGACACGGCACGCAGCCCTGCTCGAGACCTGAGGATCGATGGGTAGATCAGACCGTGTGAATGCCCGCCGGAGCCATGATCGTGATCAGGAGAAGCATCGGGTGGAGTTGTGTTGAGAACCATGTCGAGGACTAGGAGGCGGACAGATGCCCGGGGCGATCGGTGACCCCGAGGCGAAGATGCTCGACGTGATAAACGGCCTCCGCAAGAAGCGTTGCGACATGGTCGTCGTGAAGCGCGTACAACACATGTTTCCCCTGCCGCTGCCCGACGACTAGTCCCAAATGACGAAGGGTGCGGAGTTGGTGGGACACGGCTGATTGCTCCATCTCGACCGCTTCTGCTAGTTCGCCGACCGTGCAGGGTGATTCCGTAAGGCGCCCCAGGATGAGCACCCGGCTCGGCGTAGAGAGGGCTTGGATCGTCTGAGCGACATCTCGTGCGAGATCGATTCCTATCTTTCTCGGAGCCGTCCGACCCTCAACTCCGTGTCCCATGCCTGCATGTTAGCATGAACATCTATTCATGTGATAAGAATGCTCGCACGCAGCGTGTGCCCGTAATGGGGCTTCAGGGGACGACGAAGTCCTTGGTTGTCTTCATGGTGTCGGCGTACTGCGTCGTCACCCCCACCGGGTGCAGGTAGGCGGAGACGTCGCTGCCGCTTTCCGAGTGGTCAGCATGCGAGACCACCGTCCCCGACTTTGCACCGATCGACTTGAGTGGCACGCGCATGTTGATGTATCCGTTCGACCAGGTGTACTCGCCCGTCGGGCTGCCAAGTTGGACATGGGTGCCGTCATGGAGGATCTCGAAAAGGAAGAAATCCGGTGCCCCGGTGTCGACTACGGCTTCAACGATGAAGGTACGTCCCCTGACGCCGAAGGCCCAGTCGATCCCCGCGATCTGATGGACCCCACCGTCGGGAGGCAGCATCTTGTCCACGCCTATCTCGATGTAGAGATCGGCTCGGAGCCGTCCGACCTTCAGATAGGTGACGTCGAGTGCGGGGAGTCCGTCGCCGGCTGGATCCGTTCCCAGGGTCTTGGTAGTGACTTTGGCATAGCCGGGGGCCGCGACCGAACCAAGCAGTGTGAGCACGATCAGGACCGCTACCGGCTTTCGCATACCAAAGGGTTCGGCGCCGTGGCGGCTAGACCCTGTCCACGAGGCGGAGCGGGAAAGTCCGCTGAGCACCCTTGCGGGGCTCGCACCAAGGCTCCGATATGATTCCCTCATCCATGGAACAGATGAGGGTTCTACTTCATTCGCGTTGGGGACGGTTGCTGCTGGCAAGCTTGCTGGTGCTATTCCTCCTGCTTTGCGGCATGCACATCGCAGGTGTGCACCACGATGGCGATTCCGAGCGAACAAGCTTCGGCGATTCTTTAGGCACGCTGGGACTTCTCACCCTCGTTCTAGGCCTCGCTCTTCAACTCTTCACCAGGAAGACCGTCCACCTCGCCCCCACGGGCGCAAGCCCGGTCCAAGCGCCCTGTCGCACGGACTATGGCGGGTCCTTCGAGAGGAAGACTCAGACACTCCGCTGCTGATCGGCCCAAGGGCATGGATCCGGGCCATCCGGTAATCACAGTGGAGGTTCTATGGAGATCGTTGTTGGTTTGTTTGTGCTCGCGGGTTTCATCGGGCTTCTGTGGAGATTCGCAAGAGACAACGCCAAGCGTGAAGCTGATGCTCTGCGAACGTTGCGAAGATTCGTCGACGAGAAGAGGGAGATCTCATCAAAGGAACAACGTCGGTGGGGCTGAGAAGCCCCCGCTTGCTCGGCTTGAGCCTGCTCCTGGCTCTGGCTTGGCTCGCGCCACCTGGCTCTGCGCAAGAGGCAGGCTCCGACCCAGAGAGTCTGCACCGACAGCTGGACGAAGCCAACGCGGAGATAGACCGGATCCAATCCGAAGCTGATTCGGTAGACGAAAAGATCGCCGCGATCGACCGCGAAGCTGCTGCGGTCCAGAAAGCGCTGGCAGCATCCGAAGCGCTGGTGTCTCTTACTCAAAGCGAGATCGCGGTTCTGCGGCTCGAGATCCAAGATAAGGAGAAGGAATTCGATCGGGCTCAGGATCAGGTCCGTGACGTCGCCATCCAGCTCTACAAAGCGGGACCAACAGCGGAGCTCGACATCATCCTTAGCGTGTCCAACATCACCGAGCTTTCGTCGGTCTTGGACTATGCGCAAGCGGTCGACGCCGACAGAAGCCAGGCCATGGTCGCATCCTTGAGGCTCAAAGCTGAGCTCGTGCAAGATCGCAAGCGTTTCGAGGCCACCCTCTCCGAGGCTCAAGAGGCGCTAGCGCAGCAATCCTTGCAATCGCAACACCTCGCCGATCTCCGGCGAGCACAGTCGCTGAAGCAGTCGGACCTCGAGGCTGAGGTCGTCGAGGCTCAGAAGGAAGCAGACGCGATCTCGGCGGCCAGCAACGCTATTCAAGATCAGCTTTCCGGAAGCTCGATCGGAGCGACCAACCCTGGAGGCTTCGCCTGGCCTTGGCGCGGTGCCATCACATCGGGGTTCGGCCCCCGCTGGGGAAGCTTCCACGAGGGCATAGACATCGATTGTGTGACCGGTGACTCGATCGGCGCGTCGAAGGCAGGGACGGTTATTTCCGCCACCTACGACAGTGGCTATGGCTACTACATCGTCATCGATCACGGGGGCGGGTTCGCCACCCTCTATGCACACAATTCAGAGCTCTATGTAGGTGCGGGAGATTCCGTCTCCCAAGGAGATGCGATCTCAGCCTGTGGGTCTACAGGACATTCGACAGGTGACCACCTGCACTTCGAAGTGAGGGTCAACGGGAGCCCTCAGGACCCGATGGGTTATCTACCTTGAGGTCCTCTCACGTCTCGATGCCGAGGGTTGCAGCAGCCCTACTCGTCAGCATCTTGTCCCTCATCGCTCCTCAAGCGCGCGGACAAGGATCACTAGAAGAGTTGCAGGAACGTATGGCCTCGGTTCAAAACGACATCGATGCGGCGACCTCCAGGATCGAGGACCTACGGACGCAAGAGAACGACTTGATGGAGAGGGTCTCCTCCATCGAAGGCCGGATAGGCAGTCTCGAAGAAGGATCGGAGGCACTGACGCGACAAGCCGTTCGCGCTGCCCGCGACCTATACAAAGGTGGCAGTACCGACCTACTCGAAGTGCTGCTGACATCTGAGGATCTGGGGGAGCTCTCCGTGGCGACCCAATATCTATCTCGGGTCTCGGGTCGTAACACGGACGCCTTGGTCCGACAAGGTCGCATGCAGCTGACATTGCGGTCACTGCAGGCAGACCTCGAGAAGGAGACCGAAGGGCTCGCCGAGATCCGGGCATCGATCCAGGATGAAGCGAGCCTCCTACAGACGCGGTTCGAGGACGCCGCAGACGACTACGACGCGCTGAAACGGGAGCTGGCAGAAGTCGCGCCCGCCCCTCCTACAGGCGATGAGAGCGTTCCGGCGACGATCCCCCAAGCTGTTTCCGTCAACGGGAAGACCTGTCCCGTGGCTGGACCGAACTCATTCATCGACAGCTGGGGCTACCCTCGATCGGGAGGGCGTACCCATGAGGGGACCGACATCATGGCCGCCTCCGGTACCTCGGTCGTTGCTATCACCGCTGGAACTGTTACCTACGCGGGCTGGGGAGACTCTGCTGGGAACTGGATCATCTTGTCGGGAGATGACGGCAACTCCTATTGGTACATGCACAACCGAGAGAACCTCGTCTCGGGGGGCCACTTCGAGGCAGGCGAGCAGATCGCAACCGTAGGAGACAGCGGTAATG
>JBKJYP010000043.1:0-5843 GCA_046715695.1 Actinomycetota bacterium
CATCACCTTCAGCATCCAGTCGGATGTCGGTTCCCTTCAGGCCCTTGAGGCGGACGACGGCTACGAGCTGACCGAGGAAGACGCTCAGAAGATCCTCGGCTATTCGATATCTATATCATCAAAGCCCGGCGATGACCCTGCGACCTCTGCCGCGCAATTCATCGTCAATATCGCCGGCAACCCGGAGATCGAGCTCCGGACGATCGGCTACGACCTCTACGTCCACGCGGACGTTGCCGGGCTCATGGAGACGCTCGGACAGGATCCGGCCTCACTGGACGCCCTCGCCCAGCAGGCAGCCGCCGGCGGCTTCGGCTTCCTCAAGGACGCGATCGACGGTAAGTGGCTGGCGTTGCGAGGCTTGGACCAGCTGGCCGAGACACTCACCGGCCAGCCCGTTGGCCAGCCGACGGAGCAGCAACAGCAAGTCATGGAGAAGCTGGTGGCCGTCCTCAAGGAGTCCAGTTCGGTCGGGAGCGAGGGGGAGGACGACATCGGCGAGCACCTCGTCGCCACGTTCCCCCTCCGTCAGACCTATGAGGCAGCACTCGAGGCATTGTCCGGCCTCGGTGGAGCGCTTCCCACGACAGGGCTTCCCCCCGCAAGTGAAGTGCCCGATGAGTCCATCACCGTCGATATGTGGGTCAAGGACGGCAGGCTCGTCCAGGTCGTCTTCGACTTCATCCAGGTCGGCCAGATCTCCGGTGAAGAGGCCCCCGAGGGAGTCGAGGAGCTGGCGGCGCGGATCAGCCTCGCTGAGTTCACCGGCACCGTCGAAGCCCCAGCCGACGCGGTCGAAGTCGACCTTCAGCAGATCATGGGCATGTTCATGGGTGGCATGACCGGCGGTGATATGGCCGGTGGCGGAGGCGGTTCCGGTGGCGGCGGAGAGTTCCCGTGCGAGATGATCAAGGACGAGCCGCAAGAGGTCCAGGATCAGTTCGCGAACGAGTGCCCGGAGTACCAGAAGAAGAAGTAACAGTCGTAGAGAAGTGAGGAAAGGGCCCCCAAAAAATGGGGGCCCTTTCCTTTTGCATCTATCCTCATATACATGAGCCCTTCTTCGATCCCCGATCCATTCGGCGCCCGAACGAAGCTGTCCGGTGCCCCGGGCGACCTCAACTACTTCCGGCTGGGTGCACTTGCCGATGCGGGCCTGGCCGAGCTCGAAGGCATCCCAGTCGTCGTCAAGATCCTCCTCGAGAACCTGCTTCGCCTCGCAGGCACGGTTTATGCCACCGAGGACCAGGTAACGACGCTTGCCGCCTGGGGACAGAAACCGCTCGACGAACGAGAGTTCCCCTTCGCTCCCTCCAGGGTGATCCTGCAGGACTTCACTGGGGTTCCCGCAACGGTCGACCTCGCCGCCATGCGATCTGCGATCGACCGAGCCGGTGGCCGGCCCGACCAGGTGGACCCACTGGTCCCGGTCGACCTCGTGATCGACCATTCCGTCCAGGTCGATGCCTACGGAACCGCGCGAGCCTTCGCGATCAACGTCGACAGGGAGTACGAGCGGAACCACGAGCGCTATTCGTTGCTGCGATGGGCACAGGGGGCCTTCAACGGTTTCCGCGTCGTCCCGCCGGGGATGGGGATCGTGCACCAGGTCAACCTCGAGCATCTCGCGACCGTCGTCTCGACGATCGCCGACGGGGACGAACGGGCAGCGATCCCCGACACCCTCGTCGGCACCGACTCACACACCACCATGGTCAACGGCCTCGGCGTGTTGGGTTGGGGAGTCGGAGGGATCGAGGCCGAGGCTGCGATGCTGGGCCAGCCGCTGCCCCTCGTAACACCATCCGTCCTCGGCTTCCGGATGAACGGTGCGCTCGAGACCGGAGTCACTGCGACGGACCTCGTCCTCACGGTCACCGAAGCCCTGCGAAAGCACGGCGTAGTCAACAAGTTCGTCGAGTTCTATGGATCGGGTCTCTCCAGTTTGTCGGTGGCGGACAGGGCGACGCTCGTTAATATGTCGCCCGAGTTCGGCTCCACGGCGGCATTCTTCCCCGTCGATGAACAGACCTTGACCTACCTGCGTCTCACCGGGCGCAGCGAAGAGTTGATCGGACTCGTCAAGGCGTACGCCGAAGCCCAGGGGATCTTCCGCACCGATTCGACACCCAACCCGGTGTTCACCGAAACGTTGGAGCTCGACCTCGCGTCGGTCGAGCCGAGCGTCGCCGGGCCTCGCCGGCCCCAGGACCGAGTGTCTCTTGCCATGGTCTGGTCAAGCTTCACCGATGTCTATGCCAACGAGGTGAAGACCGGGAACTCCGGAGTCAAGATCGACATCGCGCGGATGGATGAGGAAGGCGGAAGCCCGAACATGCAGGGCAATGTCGAGACCCCGACAACCCCCGCAGACCTCAAGGAAGAAGCTGAGGTCGAGACCAAGGGTGAGTCGGTAACTCTCAAGCACGGGTCGGTCGTCATCGCTGCGATCACGAGTTGCACGAACACCTCGAATCCGTCCGTCATGTTGGCCGCGGGATTGCTCGCCAAGAAAGCCGTCGAACGAGGATTGACCTCGAAGCCTTGGGTGAAGACCAGTCTCGCCCCGGGGTCACGAGTCGTCACCGAGTACCTCGACGCTGCAGGAGTCACCCCCTATCTCGAGCAGCTCGGCTTCTACACGGTGGGATATGGGTGCACGACATGCATCGGAAACTCCGGACCTCTGCGGCCCGAGATCGCAGCCGCGATCGACGAGCACAACCTCGCCGTCGTCTCGGTCCTTTCGGGGAACCGCAACTTCGAGGGCCGCATCCATCCGCAGGTGAAAGCGAGCTACCTCGCGTCTCCCCCCCTCTGCGTCGCGTATGCGCTTGCCGGCACGACCGAGATCGACCTGACGACCGAGCCGCTGGGGGTCGGTACCGATGGGACCCCGGTCTTCCTGAAGGACATCTGGCCGAACGCCAAAGAGGTGCAGGAAGCGATGACGTCGGTCACTTCGGAGATGTTCGATCGCGAGTACGCGGGGATCTTCGAGGGCGACGAACGCTGGCAGGAGCTGCCGTCACCCGAAGGCGCTCTCTACGAATGGGATCCGGCTTCGAGCTACGTCCGGGAGCCTCCGTTCTTCGCCGACGCCGGCGACGCGCCCACCCCGACAACCGACATCACGGGCGCGAGGGTGCTCTGCTTCGTCGGCGACTCGGTAACAACCGACCACATCTCGCCTGCCGGCTCGATCGCTCCCGCTTCACCGGCCGGTAAATACCTCGTCAGCCAGGGCGTCGAGCCGGTTGACTTCAACAGCTATGGGTCGAGGCGTGGGAACCACGAGGTCATGATCCGCGGCACGTTCGCCAACATCAGGTTCCGCAACAAGCTCGCCGGTGGCAAGGAGGGGGGCTGGACCGCTCATCTCCCCGACGGCGAGATCATGCCGATCTTCGATGCCGCGGAACGCTACGCGGCCGACGACATCCCGCTCATCATCATCGCCGGCAAGGAATACGGCTCGGGTAGCTCGCGCGACTGGGCCGCCAAAGGCCCGGCCCTACTCGGTGTCCGAGCGGCTCTCGCAGAGAGCTTCGAGCGCATCCATCGGAGCAACCTCGTCGGCATGGGTGTCTTGCCGTTGCAGTTCTTGCCCGGCGAGAACCCGGCGACCTTGGGGTTGACCGGCAAGGAGACCTTCGAGATCACCGGTGTAGCCGAGGGCTTGCAGCCCCACGCCGAGCTGAGCGTGCGGGCCGCCTCAGACGACGGTGCCGTCAAAGAGTTCACGGTCGAGTGTCGGATCGATTCCGACGTAGAGCTCGTGTACTACCGCAACGGCGGAGTACTACAGATGGTCCTAAGGAGGATGCTGGGCAGCACCTAGGGAAGGCGGGACTTATGAGGCGGATCCGAAGCTATCTCGCAGTGATGTTGGTGCTCTCCGTACTAGGACTCCCGGGCCCCGCGGGCGCTCAGAGAACCAGACCCAAGGTCGTCGGCAAGAACAACGTCAAAGAGTTCGCTGTTCGCTACGAGAAGATCCTCGCCAGGACACTCGACGGTTTGCTACCGAAGCTCGCACGTCTAGGCGCAGGCAAGGCCGAGCAGCGCATCGTGGGCATGAGGTCGAAGATCGGCGGAGGCATCGTCAAGACCGAGGGACTCGCGCTTCTGCTACCTGCCCCTCCCAAGTACGAACTGACTCTCAAGTTCGACGGCGTGAGTGATTCGACCGGGCGCAAGAGGATGATCGTCTCCGGCACACTCCAGTTCAATGTGATCGCTCATCCCGGCGGCAGCGACGGACTCTTCCGCGGAGTGATGAGGCTCAAAGGGATCTACAAGGGCAGCGTCGAGTTAGTTGGCGAGGTTCTTAACGACAAGATCGTGTCGCTCATCGCCCGCTCAGGCAACAAAGAGTTCCGCGTCGGAGATCGAGATCCCAAGCAGGTCGTTACGTATACATCGACACTTGCCGGCGATCCCGACGGTGTAGCGGGGTTCAAGGATGGTCAGGGGTCTGCGGCTTCGTTCGACCATCCCACCGGTGTGACTTCGCTCGACGGCATGATCTTCGTGGCTGATGAGCGGAACGACGCCGTACGGAAGATCACTCCTCGAGGTGCTGTCACCACCCTCGCGAGGGATCTACTCGATGTCAGCGATGTCGACACCGACACTTCGGGGGAGGTGGTCGCAGGTGTCGCTGGGAACACAGACGGGCCCCTCGTTCGGATCGATCCGGTGAGTGGCACAGTAGAACCGATCGTCACTAGCGACATCCAGGATCTCTGCGGCAGAGGGGGAGAACGGCTCAACCAGGCCTGTGACGGGCGCTCACCTCTCGGAACGATGGAGTGGCCCAGCGGGATCGAGGCTCAGGGGGACCTCATCTACGTAGCACAGTCGCATTATCCGTCGTCGCTCCGGATGGTGATGCCCGACGGATACGTGATGACGATCCACGAGCCGGGTGGCAGTCGAGGCCCAAGCGACCCCACACTATGTGGGCCGCTCGGCCAGCCTCCTCCCGTCAACGACATCGCCAAGGGCATCAACGGCGAGCTCTACTTCATCGCAGGTAGCCAAGGTTGCTACGCCATCTATGCCCTCCAAACGGACGGAACCGTGCGCGTGATGGCAGGCAACCCACAAGAATCCGGGACCGCAGACGGGAATCCGGACGAAGCGCGTTTCTTCAACCCCGCCGGCTTGGCATTCGATGGGATCCGCTACCTGTACGTTGCCGACGGGAACAACCTGATCCGAAGGGTGGATGTGGAAACAGGTAGAACCCTCAGGATCGCCGGATGCCTCAGTCACACCCCTGGTTTCGACTGCACCAGTCAACTAGGTTTCCGTGACGGCGCCGGTGATTTCGCACTGTTCCACCTCCCCTCCCACATCTCACTCGATCCGAACGGCGACATGTACATCCCGGATGCAGTCAACAACGCCATCCGCTTCATGCGCATCGTGTCCGATCCGCAACGATCACCCTTGATCGACAGCTTCCGTCCTTTCGGGGTCGAGCAAGGAGCAAAGACCACACTCGACGTGCGGGGCCGCAACCTCGGCCTAGCTTCCGGTGCCAACCTCGGGGCGGGGATCGAGGTGGTGCTGCGCAACGCAGGAACGAGGAGACTCTTCCTGGACATCTCGGTCGCCCCCGACGCGGCCCCCGGTCCTCGCTCGCTAACGATCGAGACCCCCTACGGCAACACCACCACTCCGCCCAACCTGTCACTCGAGATCCTCGAGCCGGGGTTCTCCGGCGCGGTCGTGACCACATCGGCCGGAACGGGGTCTTGGTCGCCCGGCTCGCACGATGGCCCGGCCGAGAAAACCGAGATCGGTTTCCCCGCCGGCATCGAGATGCGCGACGA
>JBKJYP010000044.1:0-11348 GCA_046715695.1 Actinomycetota bacterium
CCCCAGGGCATCCCGAACCGTCCCCTTCGTTTCCAAGGCCACCGGTGTTGCACTCGCCAAATGTGCTGACCGGGTGATGCTCGGAACGACGATCGCCGAGCTGCGCGCCGAAGGCATGCTCCCCGAGAAGTCGTGCGGTCACGAGAACCTGCCCCATGTGGCGGTCAAAGAGGCCGTCATGCCTTTCGAGCGTTTCCCGGGGGTGGACGCCGTCTTGGGACCAGAGATGCGTTCCACCGGGGAGGTCATGGGCATCGACTCTCACTTCGGGGCGGCATTCGCCAAGGCGGAGGCCGGGGCCGGCGTCAGGCTCCCTCTCAAAGGGACCGTCTTCATCTCCGTTTCCAATCGCGACAAGCGATCCGTCATCTTTCCGGCCAAGCGACTTCACGATCTGGGTTTCCACCTCCTCGCCACAGGAGGCACGGCGCAGGTTCTGCGTCGGGCCGGGGTCGAGGTCGAAGTGGTACCCAAGGTCTCCGAGCGCAGAGTGGGGGGTTCCGGGATGGAGGGCGCAAATGTGGTCGAGCGCATCGCCTCCGGTGAGATCGAGATGGTCTTCAACACACCCTTCGGCCGGGGCGCTCGCTCAGACGGCTATTTCATCCGGACCGCCGCGGTCGAGGCAGGGGTACCGTGTATCACCACGATGGCGGCGATCGCGGCTGCGGTGCAGGGCATCGAGGCTCTGATACGAGGCGAGATAGATGTCCGCTCGCTGCAGAGCTATCTTGCCGCCATCCCAGACATGCCGCCGAGAAAGAAGAGCTAGCCGATGCTGATGGTGACGGGCGAAGTGCTTTCGCACAAGAAATATGGGGAGCCGTATCACGCGCTCACCATCGTCGCTCCCGACATCGGCGAACGCATCCGCCCCGGCCAGTTCGTGAACATCAAGTGCGGAACGAACCGCGACCACATCCTCCGCCGCCCCTTCTCGGTCTACAGGGTGCATAAGCGAGGTGGTTGGGCCTCCACGATCGAGATCGTCTTCGATCTCAGGGGGGCCGGCACCCGATACCTGTCCTTGCTCAGGGGCCACTCGACGGTGGATCTCGTGGGCCCCCTCGGTCGGGGTTTCGCTCTTCCCAAGAGACGGGCCCACTGTCTCCTGGTAGGTGGTGGGATCGGTGCGACCCCGCTGTTCTTCCTCGCCGACGAGCTCCGCAACGAAGGTCACAGGGTCGACTTCGTCATCGGCGCTCGCTCCTCGGGACTACTCCTGAATCCCATCGAGGCGCGCCGTGTCGCGTCCGTCTGTGCGATCACGACCGACGACGGAAGCCAGGGCGACAAGGGACGGGTCACGGACGTTCTTACGGAGACGCTGGACCGGTGCGACACCGAGGTTGTTTACGCGTGTGGACCGCACCCGATGCTCGCAGCCGTCTCCAAGGTCTGCGTGGAGAAGAAGATCCCGATCCAGGTCGCGGTCGAGGAATTGATGGGTTGTGGTTACGGGGTTTGCATGACATGCGTGATGCCTCTGCAGAAGCCGGTCAAGAAGAACGAGAACCCACGGCTGAGCAGTCGCTCGAATGAAGGCGACGAAGAGGACGCCATCGTCTACGCACGCTCATGCACCGAAGGCCCCGTGTTCAACGGAGCGGTCGTCATGTGGAACGGCGCCGCGGGTGACGCGACCCTCGCCGAGCCGATAGCGGTAGCTCCATCGAGGAGCCTGATCCCAGAGCCTGTCGACGAGTACGCGCCCCCGGGGAACTGACTCAGACATGGCAGTGGATCTGACGACCAAGCTCGGACCACTGGAGTTGAAGACTCCGGTGTTGGTTGCGTCGGGGACGTTCGGCGCCGGCCGCGAAGGGGCTGCCTTCATCGAGCTCAACTCCTTGGGCGGGATCATCGTCAAGTCGATGACCCTCACTCCCTGGAAGGGCAAACCAACACCACGGATGTGCGAAACCCCATCAGGGATGCTGAACGCGATCGGGATCCAGAACAAAGGGGTCGAGCATTTCGTGCTCGAAGACTTGCCCTGGCTCGTCAAGAAGGGCGTGACGGTCTTCGCTTCGATCGCGGGCAATACGGTCGACGAGTTCGTGAGGGTTGCCGACAAGCTCCGACTCGCCGGCCGAGGTGTTGCAGCCGTCGAGATAAACATCTCGTGTCCCAACCTGGAAGACCGCAACAACATGTTCGCCCATTCGGTAGCCGCCACCGAGGCCGTCGTCAGTGGCGTCCGGAGCTCCTTGAAGCGGCTCCCTATCTTCCCGAAGCTCTCGCCGAACGTGACGTCGATCGTCGAGATCGCGGACGCCGCCCTTCGCTCGGGAGCAGACGGTCTTTCCCTCGTGAACACCGTGTTCGGGATGTCGATCGATATCGAGTCGCGACGACCCAAGCTTGCCGGGGTCGTTGGAGGACTCTCGGGACCCGCGATCAGGCCGATCGCCGTGCGAGCGATCCATGAGGTGCATCGCGCTTTCCCGCATGTGCCCCTGATCGGGCAGGGGGGCGTGGTGACCGCCGGAGACGCGATCGAGCTGATGCTCGCAGGCGCGACCGCGGTCGCGGTTGGGACCGCCAACTTCATCAATCCCCGCAGCACGATCGAGATCACGCAAGGCATCGCGGAGTATCTCGAGAGGACCGGCACTCCTTCACCCGCCGACCTCATCGGCGCGTTCAAGATCGAAGGCTGAACCGACGTGACTGCAGAGCTGTGCGTGGCTTTCGACGCCCCCGACAGGCAGCGAACGCTCGAGCTGGCGGATGCGGTCGCCGGCAGCGTTGACATATTCAAAGTCGGCTTGACGGCGTTCGTCTCACTGGGTGGAGACATAGTGCTCGAGTTGGCTCGGCGCAAGCCGGTCTTTTTGGATCTCAAGCTCCACGACATCCCCGCTCAGGTCGAAGGCGCCGCCCGGGCCGCTGCCGGCCTTGGTGCTCGATACATGACCGTGCATGCCTCCGGCGGCAAGGAGATGGTGGCCGCCGCCGTCCGGGCGGCCGGGGAGGCAACCATCCTCGGGGTAACGGTCCTGACGAGCCTGTCCGGAGACGACCTGTTCAAGATGGGCATCGAAGGGGGACCCAGAGCTGCAGTCCTCCGGTTGGCCGAGGGCGCATTGGCAGGGGGGGCGGGCGGCCTGGTCTGCTCGCCGCTGGAAGTTGCGGCCATAAGGGAGCGATTCGGGGCACGGGCAGAAGGGGGGCCGATCCTGGTCGTTCCCGGCATCCGCAACGCCCCTGCAGGCGATGATCAGCAGCGGACCCTCGATGCCGCATCGACGGTCGCTGCGGGAGCGGACATCCTGGTGGTCGGACGTCCCATAACCGCGGCGGCAGATCCCGGTGCCGCGGCTGCCGAGCTGATGGAGGTTTGCGCGGCATGAACGAAGCCGAGCTGCTCTCCGTTCTGAGTCAGAAGGGCGCGATCCTGACTGGTCATTTCCGGCTTTCATCGGGCCGGCACTCCGACACCTTCGTTCAGAAGTTCAGAGTCTTGGAGCATCCAGGACTGACGCAGAGCATCGGTGCAGCGATCGCACATCAGTTCGAAGGAAGTTTCGATCTAGTCGCTTCACCGGCACTAGGAGCGATCGTTCTCGGTTTCTCCGTAGCCCTTGCGGCAGACGCCCGCTTCATCTTCGCGGAGCGCGTCGACGGGGTGCTGTCGTTCCGGCGCGGCTTCGCGATCTCTCCTCACGAACGCGTTCTCGTCGTCGAGGACGTCATCACCACCGGTGCTTCCGTTAAGGAGGTTGTGGAGTTAGCCACCGACGCCGGAGGGAACATCGCCGGGGTAGGGGTTCTGCTCGATCGTGCCGACGATTCGCGAACATCAGGGTTGGGCGTGCCGATGAAAGCCTTGATCTCCCTGCCGGCGGAGTCTTGGGAAGCCCAAGATTGCCCGTTATGCAAGGCAGGACAGCAACTGGAAGACCCGGGGAGCCGGAGGCTTCGGGCATAGAGGCATCTGTCCTGCCTATAATCCGCTACGGCCCGAAAACACCGTCCCGATAGGGAGGAACCCGTCGATGCCGTTGCCCCCTCCGCTTACTGAAGAACAGCGGCGCCAGGCCCTCGAGAAGGCGGCCATCGCCCGGCGTAAGCGCGCGGAGTTGAAGGAGCAACTGAAAAGCGGGAGGACCACACTCAAAGAGCTTCTCGAGCGGACGCACGATGAGATCGTGGGCAAGATGAAAGTGTCGACCGTTCTCGAATCTCTTCCGGGTGTAGGTCGCGTGCGAGCTCGCAAGATCATGGAACGTCTGGACATCTCCGAATCGCGCCGCATGCGGGGCCTCGGCGCGAAGCAGAAAGAGAACCTCCTTCTCGAATTCGCTCGAAGGTAGGGATCTCTTAACTTTGCCCAATCAAGGGCATCAAGGAGGGAAGGGGCGGCTCTTCGTCTTCTCGGGTCCATCGGGCGCGGGGAAGGGCACCCTCGTCAAAGCCCTCTTAACCCGTCGCCCCGACATCGTTCTCTCCGTATCGGCGACGACGCGCCCGGCCAGACCCGGGGAGCGCAACGGGGTCGACTACCAGTTCATCCCCACGCGCACGTTCCTCGAGATGCGGGATAGAGGTGAGTTCCTCGAGTGGGCCGAGGTATACGGGAACCATTACGGCACTCCCCGCGGCCCGGTTGAAACGGGGATGGCCTCGGGCAGGGACGTCCTCTGCGAGATCGACATCCAGGGGGCGATGGCTATCAAGAGAGCGCTGCCCCAGGCCGTGCTGGTCTTCATCGAGCCCCCCTCTCTGGACGAGCTGTTCATGCGTCTCAGAGGACGGGGAACCGAGGATCCCGAGACGCTGTCGCGCCGCCTGAAGGCCGCCTACGAGGAAGTGAAGAGGAAGGGCTCCTACGACCACATCGTCGTCAACGACGACCTAGATGCCGCCGTGGGCGAGCTGGAACGTATAATCGAGGCATAACCGGTCGCCTCGGCGAGCGGTCAAACAATCCACAAGCCCACCCCCACAAGAATCCCTAGGAAAAGGAAGCTGCCCACATGATCGAGCCCAAGATCGAGAGTCTGCTGGAAGACGTGGACTCCAAGTACACCCTGGTCATCCTTACGGCCAAGCGCGCCCGTCAGATCAACTCCTACTTCAGCAACCTCGGCGAGGGCATCGCAGAGTTCACGCCGCCGCAGGTCCCGATCACGGCCGGCCGCGCCCCCAAGGCGCTGTCCCTGGCCCTTCGGGAGATCGCCGAGGGCAAGGTGGGCTACGAGCGCACCGACGACGGCATCAAGTAAGTGGTGGCCGGACCCCGAGCTATCCAGGGGTCCAAGATCGTCTTCTGTGTCACCGGTGGCATAGCCGCATACAAGTCTGCTCAAGTCGTGCGGGACCTGACACAAGCTGGAGCCGACGTGCGGGTCGTGATGACTCGATCGGCTACCCACTTCATCGGTGAGCTCACACTGGCCTCCCTCAGTAACAACCCCGTTCTGACCGAGTTGTTCACCGGTGCGGGTGACGTTCCCCATGTCGAGCTCGCACGAGGGGCCACGTTGGCGATCGTCGCACCGGCGACCGCCAACTCCATCGCACGGCTCGCACATGGGTTCGCGGACGACGCCGTATCGGCCACGCTGCTGACGTGCGAATGCCCACTTCTGATCGCTCCCGCGATGCACACCGAGATGTGGAGCAATCCCGCGACGCAGGCCAACATCGCGACGCTCACCGAACGTGGAGCGATCATCCTTGGCCCGGCAACCGGTTCCCTCTCCTCCGGCGACGAGGGCATCGGCCGGATGGTCGAGCCCGACGAGATCGTCGATGCCGCTCTGGGTGCCCTCGGCCGTTCGCGGAGCCTCGAAGGCAAGATGGTGCTGGTGACGGCGGCCGGGACCCAGGAGCCGATCGATCCGGTCCGCTTCATCGGCAACCGGAGCTCGGGCCTGATGGGCTATGCGATAGCAACAGAAGCCGTAGCTCGTGGCGCGAAGGTCACTTTGATCAGCGGTCCTGCGAACCTCCCGGTGCCTCGGGGATTGGACATCGTCCGGGTCAGAACCGCCGATGAGATGGCCCATGAGGTCTTCGCCCGCTCGGCAGATGCAGACATCATCGTGAAGGCGGGAGCAGTCGCCGACTTCAAGCCCGTCCAGTCGGTCGATCACAAACTCAAGAAGGCGGCCGGTCCCCCGGACGTGACCCTCGTTCCGACCGTGGACATCCTGGCGGAGTTGGGGGCCAGACCAGGCGCTCGGAAGGAGGGCGGCATCCTGGTCGGCTTCGCAGCCGAGACAGAGCCCGACCCTTCAGGACTGGCGCGGCTCGCGGAGCTCAAACGGACATCGAAGCGAGCAGACGTGATCGTCGCTAATGATGTCGGCAGCCACGATTCCGGCTTCGAGGTGCCTACGAACCGGGCCGTCGTCGCAACTGCGGCCGGCACACGCGATCTCGGTCTCGTTACGAAGGAGTCGCTCGCCTCAGCCCTGCTCGACCTGGTAGCAGAACTCTGATCGGATTCATTCAGCTGGACGTCTTCGCGGAGGCGCCCTTCGAGGGGAACCCTCTGGCCGTCTTCTCGGTACCAGGTGATCTGTCCGAAGCTCAGATGCAGGCGATCGCGCGCGAGATGAATCTCTCCGAGACAACGTTCGTCACGGGCGTCCGTGAGGGTGGTTACGACGTGCGGATCTTCACGCCTGAGGTCGAGCTTCCTTTCGCGGGGCACCCGACCTTGGGGACCGCATACGTTCTCCATTCACAAGGAGTCCTGGAAGAGAACGGCACGGGCTCACAGGATCACTGGACACAGGTGTCGGCTGCGGGCGAGACGCCGGTGTGGATGGAGGGTGACATCGTCTATCTCAGGCGACCGGGCACCGTCGAGGCCGACCTGGCAGATCTGGAAGCTCTCGCCGAGGCTTTGGACGTCCCTAGTGCCAACTTGGGTACCGACGCGTTGGGGGGCCGGCTTATGCCGGCGTGGGCGGACGCCGGACTCAGACAGCTGATGGTTCCCCTCGCAGACCGCTCAGCCCTGGATGCCTGCCGGCCCCCGGTCGGTCTGGCCGGAGGGGGCGTCGGCGTCTATTGCTTCACCTCTGGAGGTCCGAACGAGATCGTTGCCAGGGGGCTGTTCCCTGAAGCCGGGATCCCTGAAGATCCGGCCACCGGCTCTGCGGCAGCCGCTCTCGGTCTCTACCTGGCCGACAGGCTGGGACCGGTTTCGGTCACCGTTCACCAGGGAGAGAAGATCGGCCGGCCCTCTGTGCTGTACGTAAGGGCCAAGCCGGGCGAGGTCGAGGTCGGGGGGCGCTGCCGCCCGGTCATCGTGGGAAAGCTCGCTACGCTGCCCTGACCTCCTGGCCCTGAGCAAGTTGGGCGTTCGCTAGGATGCAGAGCCAAAGTCGAGAGTGGCAGGAGAACATGGCTGACATCGGTATGAAGCTCTTCACATCAGAATCGGTAACCGAAGGTCATCCGGACAAGATGGCCGACCAGATCTCCGACGCGATCCTTGATGAGATCCTCGCTTCCGATCCGTTCGGGCGCGTCGCATGCGAGACCTTGATCACCACCGGGCTCGTGGTTGTCGCCGGAGAGATCACCACCTCGACCTACGTTGATATCCCGGCCATCGTTCGCCGCACCGTCACAGAGATCGGTTACACCTCCTCCCGGATCGGGTTCGACGGCGAGACGTGTGGCGTTGCCGTGGCGATCCAGGAGCAATCGCCCGACATCGACAAGGGCGTTTCCCGGTCGTTCGAAGAGCGCGCCGGAGATGCTGAGGACAACACCCTCGACGGCCAGGGCGCGGGGGACCAAGGGATGATGTTCGGCTACGCCTGCCGTGAGAACGACGACCTCATGCCGATGCCCATCTGGTTCGCCCACCGGCTGGCGCAGAGGATGTCCGAGGTCCGCAAAGCGGGAGTCCTCCCATATCTGCGTCCCGACGGCAAGGTCCAGGTCACGATCGCCTACGAAGATGGGCGGCCGGCACGCCTCGACACCGTCGTGTGCTCCAGCCAGCATCAACCCAACGTAGATATCGAAACCCTTCTGAAGCCCGATCTCCAGCAGCACGTGATCGAACCCCTCATCCCGAACGACATCGACGCCGAGGACATGCGCGTGCTCGTCAACCCCACAGGAGTGTTCGAGGTTGGAGGGCCCAAGGCCGACACCGGGCTGACCGGTCGCAAGATCATCATCGACACCTACGGGGGGATGGCCCGCCATGGCGGAGGCGCCTTCTCCGGTAAAGACCCGACCAAGGTGGACCGCTCGGCTGCCTACGCGGCACGCTGGGTGGCCAAGAACGTGGTCGCTGCCGGCCTCGCGGACCGGTTCGAGATGCAGATCGCGTATGCGATCGGGGTCGCTCATCCTGTTTCAGTAGCCATCGACACCTTCGGAACCGAGACGGTGGATCCGACTCTCATCTCCAAGGCCATCGACGAAGTCTTCGACCTGCGCCCCGCCGCCATCATCCGCGACCTCGATCTGAGAAGGCCCGTGTACAAGCACACCGCGGCGTATGGGCACTTCGGCCGGTCGGTCAAGGACTTCACGTGGGAGCGCACCGACAGGGCCGATGAGCTCCGTCGGATCTGCGGCTGATCCTGCCGTCACAACAGCTTCTGTAGTCCCACTCGTCCCGGCCTGGCGCGTCGACCGAGCCTTCGACTACGCCGTCCCCGATGGCGTGACTCTCGAGGTCAGGTCTCTCGTCCGCATGCCGTTCGGCCACCGGGACGTCCGAGGGATCGTGACTGCGGTTGATACCGACGTCCACGGGGAGCTCGAGTACATAAAGAAGGTTGTCGCACCGGGTCCCGTCGCTCCCCCCATGCTCCCGGCCCTGCTCGACTGGATCTGCAACCGATATTGCGCACCCCGGGGACGTGTCTACAAAGCATGCGTGCCGGACCGGGTGCGTGTCCGGGTTCCCGCGGCCGTAGCTCTCGTACCCTCGACCGAGCCCGTGCTCGCCGGCTACAGCGGTGTGTCCGCACTCACCGAAGCAAGGGCGGGCGCATGGGTGGTCCGCCCCGGGCACGGGGAGCGGGCATCGGTGATCAGAGACCTCGTGGAGATAGGAGCACGTCGCGGAGGAGCGGTCCTTATCGCTCTCCCCGAGGTCGCGACCGCTTCCGCGATCCTCAGCGACGTCCTCGATCGGTGGCCCGAGGCGGCGCGACTGGGATCCTCGGAAGGACCGGGAGAACGCTCATCCGCCTGGTACGCGATGTCGGCAGGGCACGGTCTCGCCATCGGCGGGCGATCGGTGGTGCTCGCGCCGGCGCGCCCGCTCAGCGCGATCGTGGTGGTGGAGGAAACGCATCCCAGCTTCAAGGACGAGAGGAGTCCCCGGGCCGAGACCTGGAGGATCGCCCTCCGGCGCGCGCAGATGGAGAACGCCCTTGCGCTCTTCGTCTCTGCCTGTCCCTCGCTCGAGTTGGCTCATCGGGTCACGCAAGGAGATATGGGCCTCGTCGAGCCGAGCCGCGCTGCCGAGCGGTCCTCCAGGCCACTCATCGAGCTGCTACCACGGGAAGAGGGCCGGACCCTGAGCACGGATCTGCATCAAAGGATGTCCGACACACTGCGCGCTGGATCCAACGTGGCGCTCGTGGTCCCTCAACGAGGTTGGGCGCGCACACTTTGGTGCGCAGGGTGTCGGCGGTCCCTGCGTTGCAAACGCTGCGATGGAGGACTCGCGGTCGAACGTAACTCGATGTTGCGTTGCCCCCGGTGCGGCGACGTCACTGAGCGGCCGGATCGGTGCCCCTACTGTGCCGCCACTGAGTTCCTCTCGATCGGAGCCGGCACCGAACGGGTTGAGCAACAGTTGGCGAAGGCCTTCCCGCGCTATCGGATAGTGCGGCTCGACGACGGCCTGCCCGATGGAGAGGCGCATGACCCAACCGTCTTCGTCACGACCCTGGCCACCACGAAAGAGGACGTTCGGCCCCCGGTGTCACTGGTCGGCCTCCTCGACGCGGATGCATTGATCCGCAGGCCGGATCTCAGAGCAGCCGAACGAGCTCATAGAACTCTGTCGTCGCTATGCGCCTGGGCGGGGCCGGCATCCGGCGGGGGCCGGATGGTCATCCAGACCGCCGAGCCCTCGCACCACGCGATCCAAGCTGTGGTCCGCTCAGACCTCTGGTATTTCGTCGAGCGTGAGTTACCCGTTCGTGAGGAGCTCGGATATCCCCCGTTCTCGGAGCTGATCAAGGTTTCGGCTATCGGACCCGAGGCTCGAGGAGTGATCGAAGCCGTCGCGGGGGCCGCCAGAGACGAGCACGCTCGTGTGCTCGGTCCCATAACGGTGAGGGACCCCCGAAGCGGCGACGAGCGACTCGAGCTACTCCTCAAATGCGACGACGCGATGCTCGTCTCCGCGGTCCTCAGAGGTATCCTGCCTTCGTCCCCCCATGGAACGCGCGTTCGTGTGGACGTGGACCCACGGTAGAGAGTTAGGGAGAACAGCGTGGCCGTATTGCCCATCCGAAGGTTCGGCGACCCCGTGTTGCGCGAGATGGCTCGCGAGGTGGAGACCGTGTCGGATATCCATCGCAAACTGGTCGAAGACATGTTCGACACGATGCGCGATGCGCCCGGCGTCGGGCTGGCCGGCCCTCAGGTCGGAGTCTCCGAGCGCATATTCGTGTTCGAAGTCGAGGGACAGCCGGGGGCTGTGCTCAACCCATCTCTGGTCGATCTATCGGACGAGAAGGTCGTGGACGATGAAGGTTGTCTGTCCATCCCCGGTCTCACCTTCCCCGTCGAACGTTCGGTGCGTGCAGTGGTCGAGGGACTCGATGTCAACGGTGACCCGATCCGGATCGAGGGCGAGGAACTCCTCGCTCGGGTGTTCCAACACGAGATAGATCATCTCGACGGCGTCTTGTTCATCGACCGGATCGATCCCGAGTTCCGCAAGCAGGCACTCAGCAGCCTGCGCGATCAAGCGCTCGGGCTGGAAACGGCGCTCCCTCCGACCGGGTCCGACATCTGAGCTTCTCTCGCCCCGTCCGCGCTGTCTTCTTCGGAACTCCGGCGTGGGCCGTGGCTGCTTTCCGCACCTTGATCGAAGCCGGTCACGAGGTGCCTCTCGTGGTGACCAACCCGGACAAGCCCACCGGCCGAAAGAGAGTGCTTACTCCTTCTCCCATCAAAGAAGAGGCGACCGCGGCGGGCATCCCGATCCTCCAACCGGGCAGCGCCCGGGACCCTGGACTGCGTGATGTGATCGAGGAGATCGCCCCCGACATCGCCGTCGTGGTGGCTTACGGCAAGATGCTCCCGGTCGATCTTCTGGCGGTCCCGGCCTTCGGCTTCGTGAACCTTCATTTCTCTCTGCTTCCGGCCTACCGGGGTGCCGCTCCGGTGCAGAG
>JBKJYP010000045.1:0-5464 GCA_046715695.1 Actinomycetota bacterium
GCGATCACCATCTTCTCTGGGTTGACCACCAGTCGCACGGAAGTCGTCCCGGCATCGGAGAGAACGGCGCGTACCCCGTCGAGCCGGTCATAGAAGCGTCTGATCGCGCCGTACACCTCATCTCCGGGAAGGGGGAGGGAGGTGAGTCGTCGTGCCACCGGCCGCAGCGCACCCATGACCTTCCTCTCGACGGGGAAGATCCTCTCCATGTACCACTGGATGATGTCCGGCAACGACAAGAGGCGCAGTGTCTCGCCGGTCGGCGCGCAATCCACGACGATCACGTCGTAGGGGCCCTCGTCGTGGTGCCGCTTGACATCGGCCAGCGAGAAGATCTCGTCCAAGCCCGGGATGACGGACAGCTCCTCGGCTTCGATCTCGGCGAGGCCGGCCCAGTTCATGACGGCGATCGCATGGTTCTGTATCTCCCGCCAGCTCTCTTCGAGACGTCGCTGCGGGTCGATCTGCTCGGCCCACAGACCCGGAGCGACCTCGCTCGGCTCCGGTCCGAGCTCAGCCTCGAACGAGTCGGCCAACGAGTGCGCCGGATCGGTCGACATGATGAGGGTCTTGCGCCCGGACGACGCGATGTTCAGAGCGGTCGCGGCCGCTACCGAGGTCTTACCAACCCCGCCTTTGCCGGTGAACAGGATGATGCGCATCTAGCTGCTTAGGCTCTCCACGCGCTTCTTGAGATCCTCCAACGCAGCCTTGGCGATCCTCTTCTCGGCCTGCCTCCGGAGCAACTTCGGGATAGGGAAGCCGGGATCGACCTGCATCTCGTAGATGACCTCGGTCTGGTCGCCGAACCCGTCGAACGTGTAGGAGCCTTTCAGCTCCTTCGGGTCACCCTCGAGAAGATCCCAGGAGAATGAGTCCGGAGCATTCGAGTAGTCGTATCCCAGCGTGTACCTGAGCGTCTTGATCTGCGCATCGACCTCGAACCAGACCTTGCTCGGCCGGCCTTCCCCATCGGACTCCTTGACCTCGACCTTCTTTATGCCGGAGTTCCACTCGGGGTACTTCTCGAAATCCGTCGCGACCGCGAAGATCTCATCAGTGCTCGCAGCGATATCGATCGAATCCTTCAATGACTCGGCCATCGTCAACCTCTCATCTCGTTGGGGGGCCCATGGGGGAAAGCCCGGCGGGTCGCCCTGAAGTAGCCCACGTTAATGCACACGGTCCGGCCGATGGTTAGGGTCGAAAGCAGCGGCTGGTGAACATGTCCGAAGTACGCCCTGCGGGGCTGGACGTCCTCGATGAAAGTCAGGAGGTCACAGCTCCCCCGCTCGGATTTACCGGCGAGGGTGTCGAAGCACAGCTCCGGCACGGCAGGCGGGATGTGCGAGCAGATCACGTCCACGTCGGAGCCCAAGCCTTCGATCTTCGAGCGCATCTCCTCTTCGGTTATCTCGCCGGCGACGTTGAGCGGGGTGGGGAGCGCTCCCCCGACGAAACCGAAACGCTCTCCCTCCAACTCGACGACGCTGCCATCCGGTTCGTGGACACCCGGGTTGTCCGCGGCGAAGGAGTGAGCCAGGGCAGGGTTGTCCACGTTGCCGAGGATGAGGTAGGTGGGATCGGGAAGTGACGCGAACACCTCTTCGTATTGCGCCCGGACACGTGAGCCGATCTGCTCCCGGATCTCGGCCTCGCGCCCTGCGGACCTCGCCTGCATGACCGACCGAGCCTCTTCGACGCGACCGGCCGTTCGGAGTGCAACCACCTCGGCGACCGCTTCGATCGGGAAGACCTCGGTCAGGATCCCCGTCATGGAGATGTAATCGAGGAAGTTGATGAGGTCACCGAGCATGAGGAGTGTCGATCCCGGCTTGACCGCGGACCTCAGATCGTCGGAGGCCCCGTGGAGGTCCGAGACGACATATATCGGCATCCCTCAAGATTATGTTGGCAGATCACTCTCGATCTCAGGGACCTCCGGGTTATCCAACGTCGCTCGTGACGCAGAAGCGAAGACCATCATCATCAATAGGGCCAGCAATCCGAGCGTCACCCACATGAGCCTTCGGCCTCGCAAGATCACCTGGGAGGTCTCGCGCGTCGCCTCCCGGTAGGCGTCATGGGCGGTTACGACCCACAGGAGCAGGGCCGCCAACCCGAAAACAGCAGCGATGAACCTCCCCGGCCCCCCCGAGACAAGGGTGATGACCACGACGCTCATCACCCACAGGCTGAGGACCGCTCTCGCCGTCGCCTGACCCCAATCACCGAGGTAGGCATGCCCGGCTCCCGGCAAAAACAGGGATATCAACGCGACCTTGCCGGGATCGCGCTGGGGTCGGTCCTTCTCCGGAGGTCGCATCGCCTCCGTGAGCGTCTTGCCGCAGACGGGGCACATCGCCTCCTCCATGCTGTTCTCGCTCTGGCAAGAGGGGCATTCCCAGAAGATCCCGTCGTGGGTCGCCTTGACCGCGCCCTTCTTGATGACCGTTCCCTGGGGCACCAGCTGGGTCCCTGTGCCGGGGACGAGAGCCGAGACCGGGGCGTTGAGGGGATCCAGGGCGAAACCCGGTGACGTCATCGGCCCGGGAGGAGGAGGGGGCGGGGGCGGAGCCGTGAAGCGTTTCAGGCATTGACCGCACCATTGCGCTCCCGCGGGATTCAGCCCTCCACAGGAGGGGCAACGGATCGATCCAGCATCATCGGTTCCCGGGGGCACTCGACGAGTCTATTTATAGGAATGCTCTTCGCCCGGGAAAGTCCCGGAACTCACCTCTTCGGAGAAGGCGCGGGCAGCCTCGGTGATCTGGGTCCCGAGGTCGGCGAATCGTTTAACGAACCGAGGTACCCGCGGCGTGATCCCAAGCAGGTCGTGGAAGACGAGAACCTGTCCGTCGCAATGGGGGCCGGCCCCGATCCCGATGGTGGGCACATGGAGGGCCTCGGTCACGGCGCGCGCTACATCGACCGGCACGGCTTCCAGAACAACGGCGAACGCGCCCGCAGCCTCGAGCTCCTTCGCGTCCGAGGTGATCCGGTGCGCGGCTTCATCCGAGCGACCCTGGACCTTGTAGCCACCGAACTGGTTCACCGATTGGGGGGTCAGCCCGAGATGGCCCATCACGGGTATGCCGGCAGAGGTCATCTTCGCGACCGCCTCGACGCTCTGTCCGCCGCCCTCGAGCTTGACGGCGTGGGCCCCGGCTTCCTTGAGGAAACGACCGGCGTTGCGCATGGCGTCGTCGACCGATGCCTGATAGCTCATGAAGGGCATGTCGCCGATGATCAGCGCGTTGGTCGATCCCCTCACCACGGCGGCGGTGTGGTGCAGCATCTCGTCCATCGTGACGGGGACCGTGGAGTCGTATCCCAGGACCACCATCCCGAGACTGTCCCCCACGAGGATCACGGGGATACCTGCCTCATCCACCAGACGCGCGGACTGAGCATCGTAAGCGGTGAGCATCGCGAATCGTTCGCCCCGCTCCTTGAAAGCGCGGACGTCGTTGATCGTTACGGGCACGGTCGCCTCCTTACTTAGGTAGACGCAGGCCCGGCGAGCATACAACTGTCCCGCAGGTCACCCTGAGTCGGGGAAAGCCCGAGAGGACTCTTTGCTAGACGGCTTTCGCCGGACGGAATTCCTTGACGGCCTGGAGCAGCTCAGGAGCTCGGGCCTGTAAGCCGAAGCGTTCGATGATGTCGGCAACCTCGAATCCCGAGGAGGCCGAAAGGATCTCGATCCCCACAACCTCTCCATCTTCGTCGAAATCGACGACACGGTCATCGTCGACGAACACCGATCGAGAAACCACTGGGGCCTCGCGCAGATATAGGTAGGCAGCGTCCGCGGACGAGTCATAGGTAACAAGCATCATCGAAGTCTATTGTCCTCCTCGTCTGGCGCAACGACCGAGATGACCTCTCGATCCACGATCGCGATGGTTACTCTCAGGAGACGACCGTCCACGCGTGACCACAGGTGCAAACGCTCAGGGCGTCCAAGGACCCTCCTGCCTGGAGACGTCCACTGCGGGTGCTTGAGGACTGAGCGCAACTCCTCAACGGAGATCCCTCTTTGCTCCATCCGGCGTCTTGCATGTCCCGAGATCAGCACGAAGCACAAACTAGCGAGGGGCTATGACACTTTCGCGAAGGCTGGGCCGACTAGCGGTAACTGGGCGATGGTGCAGGCCCGGTGGCCGTCGGGGACGACGTCATGATGATGTTGGGCTCGGCTCGGGCTTACTTAGAGAACCGAGCTGGGGAGGCGGGAGCCGTCGGTTCGTTGACCACGTCGCCGGCCCACAGCTTGACCGTCATCGGTCCGCCTTGGGTCAGGTAAGCGCTGAAGTTCAAGGTCCATCCTTGGCAGGAAGCTGTGTGCACACCATCCAGCTGCTCAGCTTCGCCTTCGGAGTGCCCACCGGGCTGGACCCCGTAAAGATCGTCATGGATGATCTGTCCGGCCCCCGGGATGAGAAGGATCTGATTGCCGCCTGCCGCGTGCCCGGCTTCAGTCCCATCCGGATACAGGAGGTAAAGGTCGTTGTCCTCTAGCGCCGGGAATTCGAACCGGACGAAGAGTCCGCGGTCCGCCGCAGTCGCGAGCTGGACATTCCGATGATTCGGGATAGGGCCGGGAGGCAACCCGAAGCCAACCGGATTGGCCGCGTGCTGCGGGAGGTCCACCGTCACTTCGAGAGGCGCTGCTTCGGTATGAGCGTCCGTCACAGTGAACAGCTCGGCGTCTGCGCCAGGTCCCGGTGGGTTGTAGGCCGGGCAGTCCACGCCGCCACTGGACGGCGCGGAGCCGCTCGGTGAGGGTGCGGGGCTGGACGAAGGAGTCGGCTTGGGGTGCTTCTTCCGGCACTTCTTCTTCGCCTTGCCCTTCTTCTTCGCACATGGGTCTTCCTGTTCCGGCTCGGTCGGTGCGGGGGCGACGGTGATGTCGGACATCACGTAGTCACGGCCCGGCAGGGTGTTGTCCACCTGCGGCAGCGTCGGCGACTCGGGGAGGTCTCCCCCACCCGAGATGATCCTCGTGCTCGCGCGCGGCGCCTGGAGAACCCCGCCGGTGTCGAACGCAGGGTTGGCGGTACGAGGGATCGTTATCGAGATGATCCCGGTTCCATCGGACAACCGCTCGACGTCGAGGTCGGCCCTGTAGATGATGGGGTCGACGCAGAGCTCGCGGAGGCTCCCGAGCCGGGAGTTCAAGTAGTTGCGGCCTTCGAAGATGGCTTGGAACCAGGTGCAGCCATCAGCCGAGTTGGCCGGGTCCGGGTTGAACATCACTCGGTAGATCACGGCCGTCCCCGGAGTCACATCGGGCGGGGGAAGAACGGTCTGTATGTGAGCGGAGACATGGGTAGACGTGTGCGTGAACCAGGCCTTCGCGATATCCGCAACACCAAGGCTGGGCCCCCCGGTGACGACATCGCCCTGGTGGCCGGGGCCGACGCCCTCGGCGATGACGGAGAAGCCCTGGTCGTTCACA
>JBKJYP010000046.1:0-5157 GCA_046715695.1 Actinomycetota bacterium
AGACAAGCCCGTCCGTGTCTTGTCCGGGGGTGAGCGAACGCGACTCGCGCTCGCGAAGCTGTTGGTCTCGCCGGTCAACCTTCTGTGCATGGACGAGCCGACGAACCATCTCGACATGTGGAGCCGCGACGTCCTCGAGGAAGCGATGGGGGAGTACGAGGGTTCGGTAGTCCTCATCACCCACGACCGGCACCTGATCAGAAATGTCGCCGACCGGATCATCGACGTCGAGGGCGGGGTCATCACCAGCTACGACGGCGACTACGACTACTACCTGTCCAAGAAGCCGGCCTCTTCCGAGGAGGCTCCGGCCGCTGCTTCTCGCGCTCCCGCGCCGGGGGCCGGCGTCAAGACCAAGGAGCAGAAGCGCGCCGAGGCCGAGGAGCGGCAGCGCACCAAGAAGCTCCGGGATCGGGTGACCGCCATCGAGGCCAAGCTCGAAGATGTCGCCGCCGACCTCAAGGACCTCGAGTCGACCTTCGCTTCCCCCTCTATGTACATGGAGGGAGCCGATGTCGCCGATCTCACGAAGCGCTACGAGCGGGCGAAGCGGCGCCTGAAGGATCTCGAGGCCGAGTGGGCCGAGGCGACCGAGGAGCTGGAATCCGCCTCCGGCTAGCTCGAACGACTACTTGAGGCGGCCGTGATCCATCGGATCGCTGTCGGAACACATGTGTGGACGCCTGACCTGGATCCTCTTGACTCGCATACCGGCCTCCTTGGCTCTTGCGCCTTTATCCAGCGCTTGTGAGCACTCTCGCCTGGCGCTAACTGACGGGCAGTCACCCATGAGACCTAGAGCCTGTCCACTACGTGACCAGGGCTGGCGGCCAAATAACACGCCGGGAACTACACAGGGGTAATCTCTAGGGCAGTGCCTCCTGGTGGGATTTCCGTGATATCGAACATATGTTCGGTTAGGCTGCCTCAAAACCTGTCACACCCCCTGGCTACGGTCGGTCCACACACCGATCAGAACCGGGCGGGACCCGGCGGAAAAGGGAGGCAGCGATGGCTAGCACCAAGGACCGAGTCTTGAGAGACGCCGTGACCAACCGCAGTGGCGATGTTGCCGGCCGGGATGCCTCGGTCGAGATGGCCCTGGCCCAGATCGAGAAGCAGTTCGGTAAGGGCGCCATCATGCGCCTCGGCGATAACGCCGCGGCTATGGGCGTCGAGGTCGTATCTACCGGCTCTCTGGCCCTGGATCTGGCCTTAGGAGTGGGCGGGCTGCCCCGGGGCCGCATAGTCGAGATCTACGGTCCTGAAGGTAGTGGCAAAACGAGTTTGTCTTTGCACGTGATCGCAGAGGCCCAGAAGGCCGGTGGCATCGTGGCATTCATCGACGCTGAGCACGCGCTCGATCCGGCTTACGCCAAGGCCGTCGGCGTCGACATCGACAACCTTCTGTGCTCCCAGCCCGACACGGGTGAGCAGGCCCTTGAGATCGCAGACACTCTGGTGCGATCTGGCGGGCTCGACGTCATCGTTATCGACTCGGTTGCCGCACTTGTGCCGAGGGCGGAGATCGAGGGTGAGATGGGTGACACCCACGTCGGCCTGCAAGCTCGTCTGATGTCGCAAGCCCTTCGGAAGCTCGCAGGCAACGTGAACCGCTCGAAGACGATCTTCATCTTCATCAACCAACTGAGAGAAAAAATCGGCGTCATGTTTGGAAGCCCAGAAACCACCCCGGGGGGGCGGGCACTCAAGTTCTACTCGTCGGTCCGGCTCGACGTGCGGCGTATCGATTCGCTCAAGGACGGCGCCGAGATCGTCGGCTCCCGGGTAAGGGTGAAGGTCGTCAAGAACAAGAACGCTGCGCCGTTCAAAGTCGCTGAGTTCGATATCCAGTACGGCACCGGGATCTCTAAGGAGGGCAGCCTCCTGGACGTCGCCATCGACAATGGCATCGTTCGCAAGTCGGGGGCCTGGTTCATCTACGGAGACGACCAGCTTGGTCAAGGCCGGGAGAACGCGAAGACCTTCGTCGCAAACAACCCGGACGTGGCCGCCGAGATCGAGCTCAAGATCAAGGAGAAGCTTGGGCTCCTGGCCACCGACGACACGGCTACCCCCGATGACCCGATAAGTGAAGACGAACCGGAGGCCGCAGAAGCGTGACCTCGGGACCCGAAGCGGTGCGGCGAAGGGATCCTTTGCCTGCCGCGGACGGGTCTCGGGTCGATCCAGTGATGGAGAGGGCCGGACGGCTTCTGTCGATCCGGCCCCACAGCACCTTGGAGCTTCGGGAGAAACTGATGTCGGCCGGGTTCGCCGAGCCTGAGGTCGAGGCGACCCTCGAGCGGCTCGCCGATCTGGGGATCATCGATGACGGCTCCTTCGCCCGGACCTTGGCCGAGAGCCGGAATCGCCACGGCTCCCGGAGTGCAGCCGCCATCGCCGCCGAGCTCGAGGCCAAAGGCATCGACCCAGACCTGAGCCAAGAGGCCTTGGCCGAGATCGACGACCTCGCCACGGCCCGTCGGCTGGCGGTCGATCAGGCCTCGGTGATGGGCCACCTGCCCTTCGAGGCTCAGGCCCGGCGGATCTACGGCCGGCTGGCCCGGCGGGGCTTCGACGAAGAGACCATCCAGGAAGCGCTCAAGGCCGTCCTGCCCCCGGAAGGGTGGGACTGACCGGGGTGGGGGACTGAGCTGAGCGACGATCGGCTCCCGAAGCTCCAGCCCAGACGGGCTCACCACGGCTCGAGCGGCTCGGCCCGGGCAGGCGGCCCCGACCGCTGGCACCGCTACCAAGCCATCCCGAGCCGCCGAGTGAGCGAATTGCGCGCCTATGTCGCGTCTATCGCTCACTCGAGGCGCAGGGTCCTGGCAAGAACTGGATAACTGACCCGGTAGAGCCCCGCCGCCCCCGGCGCGCGGGGGAATGTAATGCCCCGCCGCCCCCGGCGCGCGGGGGAATGAATGACTAAAGGTCCTGGTAGGCGTACCATCAGGTCCAGATAAATCAACAGGCAACTCCCGAACGGTACGAACGAGCCAAGCGAGAACCTTTGAAAATGTATCCGCCGTCCACCGATCTACCGAAACCGACCGACGACGCCTTGCAAAGCCTGTTATTGACTCATCCAAGGCCCAGGGGCCTCATCAGTCACACCCGCAACGCCCAGACGGCGTAGCTCAAAGACCACCGCATCCGTTCGCTCGCACCGGGCCGGGCCCGGCTGCAAGCCGCGTGCTCCGACCTCGGGGGTGAGGAAAGGAGCGCACGATGGAGATTGCGATCGGTCTCATCGTCGGTCTTCTCCTTGGTGTCGCCGCCGGCTTCTATGTCCGTAAGACCCTCGCGGAGAAGGAGGTCGGCTCGGCGGAAGCTCGGGCCCGCACCCTTCTCGCGGATGCGGAGAAACAAGCCGAGGCAGCCAAGAGAGAAGCGATGGTCGAGGCCAAGGACGAGGCGATCCGCCTACGGACCGAGGCCGAAGCCGAGATCAAACAGAAAAGCGTCGAGGTGGATAAGCGAGCCGAGCGCCTCGAGCAACGAGAGGTCACTATCGATTCCCGCAGCGAGTCCCTCGACCGCAAAGAGCGGACGATCGAGGACAAGGAGACCGACCTCCAGGTCGCCAAGGCCGAGCTTGAGAACCTGGCCGAGCGGGCCCGTACCGAGATCGAGCGCGTGGCCGGGATGACGGCCGGCGACGCCAAGATGGCCCTAGTCGAGCAGATCGAGGAGGAGGCCAAGCGGGACGCCATGGTCATCGTCCGCGATGTTGAGGCTCAGGCCCGAGAAGAGGCCGACAAGCGTGCCCGCAAGATCATCGCCATCGCGATGCAACGGGTCGCGTCCGAGCTGACCACCGAATCCACCGTCACCACCGTCATGCTCCCGAACGAGGACATGAAGGGTCGGATCATCGGGCGTGAGGGCCGCAATATCCGCGCCTTCGAGGCTGCCACCGGCACCAACCTCATCATCGACGACACCCCCGAGGCCGTGGTCTTGAGCTGCTTCGACCCGATCCGCAGGGAGATGGCCCGCCTCACCCTCGAGAAGCTGATCGGGGACGGCCGGATCCAGCCCGTCCGTATCGAGGAGGTCCACGAGAAGTCCAAGGCCGAGGTTGAGCGCGAGATCCGTGAGGGTGGCGAGTGGGCCGTCCTCGAGACGGGGATCACCGACATGCATCCGGAGCTCGTCAGGGTTCTGGGGCGCCTCAAGTTCCGCACCTCATATGGCCAGAACGTGCTGCGCCATGTCGTCGAGGCATCACACATCGCCGGGATGATCGCCGCCGAGCTGGGAACCGACGTCCAGCTGGCCAAGCGATGCGCCCTGCTCCACGACATCGGCAAGGCCGTGACCCACGAGGTCGAAGGCAGCCACGCCATCATCGGGGCCGAGATCGCCCGGCGGCTCAAGGAAGACCGGGCCGTCTGTCACGCCATCGAGGCCCACCACGGCGAGGTCGAGCAGCGCACGATCGAGGCCGTCATCACCGTCACGGCCGATGCGATCTCCGGTGCCCGTCCGGGTGCCAGGCGCGAGACCCTCGAGACCTATGTCAAGAGGCTCGAACGCCTGGAAGCGATCGCCATGGAATTCAAGGGTGTGGACAAGGTCTACGCCATGCAAGCGGGCCGTGAGGTTCGGGTCATGGTCAAGCCCGACGATGTCGACGACCTCGGAGCAGAAGTCATCGCTCGTGACATCGCGAAGAAGATCGAGGAGGAGCTCCAATACCCGGGCCAGATCCGCATCACGGTCATCCGGGAGCTGCGTTCCAGCGCGTACGCGAAGTAGGGCCGGTATCACTACATAGAAGTGGGGCGTAGGGTCGGGAGAGATGTACGACCCTACGCCCGAAACCCTCCCCCCGGCGATCACCTCGTCCACTCCCCCTGAGGCTGCACCCCGGACGATCACCGTCGTATTCAAGAAGAGCATGGTTCAAGGGCGAGTCCTGACCCCTAACGGACCCCAAGCCTGCATCGCCGGCGTCCAGGTAGACATCCAGCGGGCGAGCGGTGCCGACTGGAAGACGCTTCGCACCACCAAGACCTCAGCCACGGGTGGCTATCGACAGAAGCTTCCGAACGTCGGCGGAAAGTTCCGAGCGACCACCCCCGAGGTCGTCGTTGATGGTCAGACCTTTCCGGAGGTCTCCTCGAAGGCCTCGAACTACCACCCCGA
>JBKJYP010000047.1:0-5674 GCA_046715695.1 Actinomycetota bacterium
GAGGACGCCGGCTTGATCCCCCCGGCCTTGCCACGCCCACCGACCTGTACCTGAGCCTTGACGACGACCTTGCCCCCGAGGCCACGGGTCGCCTCTGCAGCCTCTTCCGGCGTCGTTGCGACACGACCCTCGGGCACGGGCACTTCGAACTTACGCAGGAGCTCCTTGCCCTGATACTCGAATAGATCCATGTCTTAGGCCTTTGCTCCGACGTTGCTCTGAACCCACTCGATGATCGTTTTGGTGGGCGCTCCGGGCGTGAAGATCTCGCTGATCCCGGCTTCCTTCAGCGGACCGAAGTCCGATCCGGGGATGATCCCGCCGCCGAAGACGAGGATGTGGCCCCCGCCTTGCTCCTTGAGGAGCTTGACGACCTCTGGGAACAGGGTCATATGGGCCCCAGAAAGACACGACATGCCGACCGCATCGACATCTTCTTGGATAGCCGCGGCGGCGATCTGGGCCGGCGTCTGGTGGAGTCCGGTGTAGATGACTTCCATGCCTGCATCTCTGAGAGCGCGGGCGACGACCTTTATGCCTCTATCGTGTCCGTCCAGGCCCGGCTTGGCGACCAGGATCCGCGGTCGTCCAGACGCCATCGAAAGTCCTCCCGGGGTTGTTACGGTTGCGCTTCCACGGCACCATCGCCGCAGGTCGGGCGCACATTAGCAGGTCATCGGAGCGATCTTTTATGGATGAAACCTCAGGAACTGTGCCGAGCAAGCTCGCCGACGCGGGCACCTTCCGGGCGTACGACCTGGACCTGAAGAGCGTGGATCCCCTTCAGTGGCTCGGCTACCCAGCCGCCCTGACCGCCACGGAGGAATCAACTGGGCTCAACGAATCCGTCATCGCGGGCAACGCCGTGATCGCCGGTCAGAGGGTGGAGCTGGCCGAGTTCCATTTCGGCTTCTTCGGCGGCAGCATGGGTGAGGTCGCCGGCGAGCGGCTGGCCCGAGCCATCGATCGCGCGGCCCGCCGCAAGGTCCCCTTCGTACTCCACACGTCGACCGGCGGTGCCCGCATGCAGGAGGGGATGGTCGCCCTCGCGCAGATGCCGAAGGTGGCGGCGGCGCGCCGGGGCCTGACAGCGACTCGGACTCCGTTCATCGCCGTCCTTGGTCATCCCACGACCGGCGGAGTCCTAGCGGGCCTTGCCGCGTCTGCCGACATCACGATCGCCGAATCCGGCGCCACGATCGGCTTCGCCGGCCCCCGGATCGCCGCGGCCGTGACGGGCACCGGAGTCAGCGGTTCGCACACCGCCGAGACCGCGCTCGAGCATGGGTTGGTCGACTGCGTCGTCGACCCCGAGTCGGCCCCGCTGTTGGTGGGTCGTCTCCTCGACATGCTCGCAGCAGACAGCCCCATCTCGTCCTCACCGCCAGAGGTGATCGTCGAGCCCCTGGACGAAAGTTTCGCCGGCTGGATGGCTGTCGAAGCAGCGAGGTCTCCAGGGCGAGCGACCGCCGTGCAGATGCTCGCGTGGTTGGACCGGGGCAACTTCGAACTACGAGGCGACCGCGCCGGCAGTGACGATCGGGCGGTTGTCGTCGCATTGGAGAGGATCGCGGGCCGGAAAGCGATAGTCATAGCGACCAACCGCGACGTTCCTCCATCGGCGGCCGGGTTCCGTAAGGCCATCAGGGGCCTCGACGTCGCAGCTCGGCTCGGGATCCCCGTCCTGACTTTGATCGACACCCGAGGTGCCGACCCGTCGTCTGCATCCGAGAACACGGGTGTTGCCTGGGCGATCGCCGCGACGTTCGACAAGATGCTCGAGATCGATGTCCCAACCGTCGCCGTCGTCACCGGCGAAGGTGGGAGTGGGGGTGCGCTGGCGCTCGCCACGGCGGACGTGGTCCTCGCCTTCGAGAGCTCTATCTTCTCGGTCATAGGGCCCGAGCTCGCCGCCGAGATCCTCTGGAAGGATCCATCTCGAGCCTCCGAGGCCGCGGCCTCATTGCGACTGACATCCCACGACCTGTTGCGGTTGGGCATCGCCGATGCTCTGTTGCCCGAGCCGCTCGAACCCACTGCTATAGCCAACTCATTCGCCTATCATCTCGGCCGGCTCGAGGATGGGGAGCAGCTACGCGCCCCTTCTGCTCGATTGCGGCGATGGAGGGGTCATGCCAACACCTGATAAGAGAGCGCGCAAGAAGCAGCACCGCGACGAAGTACTGGCCCAACGAATGGTCGAGTACCGGAGGAGACGGATAACTCGCATCGTGGCGGGGCTCGTCGTGCTCGCGCTCGTCGTCGTCGCCGTCATGACCTCCCGCAAAGACGAGCCCGATAAGGATGCGGACCCCAAGAAGTCACCATCCGCGGAGGCGGGAGCAGTCGCATGCGGCGGGCCCCAGCCCGGCGAAGTCACGCGGAAGGCGCTGCAGTACGACTCCCCGCCCAAGGACCAACTCGAAGACGGTGTCGATTACAAGGCCGTGATCGAGACCTCATGCGGCACGATCGAGATGGACCTCCTCGAAGACTCTGCTCCGATCAACGTGAACAACTTCGTTTTCCTCGCTCGTGAAGGCTTCTACGACAACACGACGTGGCACCGGATCGAGCGGAGCTTCGTGATCCAAGGCGGCGACCCCGACGGGCAGAACGGAACGCCGCCGGACGGACCCGGCTACAGCATCGCCGACGAGCTACCGGAGAAGGCCAACGCGTATGTCTACGGGACGTTCGCCATGGCGAACAGCGGAGCGCCCGACAGCGGGGGAAGTCAATTCTTCATCATCGTGCACGAGCCGGTGGATGAGCCCGCGGGCCTCCAGCCGAACTACTCGGTCATCGGGAAGGTCGACGAAGCCTCCTACCCAACCCTCGACGCGATAGCGACGCTCGAAGTCATGGGTGGCGACGACCCGGTCGAATCCGTGAAGCCGGTAGCAACCACGTACGTCTACAGCATCACGATCGTCGAGGCCTAGACCCAGCCGCATGTTTCCATCCTGCTATCGCATCCCGATAGCAAACTGGAATCATCGAACCTTGCGGAGGGTGGCGGTTAGGTGGGCTTGGTGGTCTTGGCCTACTGCCGCCATCGAGACTTCGTAGCGCAGGGCGTCACCGTCTCGCTTGAACGAGCGGGAGATGCTCGTGACCTCCTTCGCCGAGCTGGTGGAGGCCAGGGCACGGCTGGTCACCTCGATTCCCGACTCGGTGAAGTTGCCCTCCTGCACCTCCACTATCCCGAAGGTGTGGGCGATGACGATCTCGATACGGCCGTCGCGCAGGATCTTCCAGAAACCCGTCTCGGAGTGCATGGGCATCCCGGTGCTCGGCGAGGAGGTCGTCTGTAGGTAGCGCATGAAGGGCCGGCCGTCGTGGGTCAGCTCGATCCGCTCCAGATACTCGAAGTCATCGATCGCTGGGTAGGTGCCCTTCCCACGGCCCTCCCAGGCCCCGATGAGCCAGGCGAGAGGCTGAAGTGCGACATGTAGGTCGCTCGCGTCGCTAGATTGCACAGAGCAAAGACCTCATCTGAAGGAAGCACGACGAAAGGACTGAAGGATGAAGCGCATCGGGATCGTTGCGATCGGGGCTGTACTCGTCTTCGGGGGCTGCGCTCCCCAAGAGCGGGTTAGGGAGCTCGAGGACCGGGTGCTGGCGCTCGAAGACCTCGTCAACGAGATGGCCATCCTCATTGGAGAACCGGGCGGGAACGGCGCTGTCCAAGCCTCGAAGATCAGGGTCCCCAGCAAGGATTGTCAGAAGCCCGGGCTCGCCACTTGGGAGGAAGACGGGACGCTCGGCTGCACGAGCAAGAACAACCTCAACCATGTCGACGGCTACATGCTCTACTTCCCGGCCACCAAGGGATGCTTGGGCAACTACACGATCATGAGCTCCGAGGGGCTCACCTGCGACACACCGGAGCATCCTTTTAACTGATCCTGCAACTAGCAGCTGCGAGCAGACTCTATGTTCGTGCAGTCATCCTCGCCGCCGCCGCCCTCGCCGAGGTCGTCTCCTGTGCCGCCGTCCATGAGATCCGTTCCCTTGCCACCGAAGAGACCGGCGTTGACGTCGGTGTCGCCGAATGGCTGGTCGTCCCCGCGGCCCCCGAAGATGTCGTCGTCACCATCGCCACCATGAAGGTAGTCCTTGCCTGAAGCACCGGCGAGGCTGTCCCGTTCGGTACCACCCATGATCGTGTCGTTGCCGCGCCCGCCACAGATCAGGTCGTTGCCGCCGAGCGCATCGACGTAGTCATGGCCCACCCCGAGGATGATGACGTCGTCACCGGGGGTGCCTTCGAGATTGTCGTTCTCGTCGGTTCCTACGATCGTCGCCGGCTGGCCGAAGCATTCCGGCAACTCTTCGTCCTGGGCGAAGGCACCAGACGGTCCCCACACCAGAGCAAGCCCAACAAGTGCCACAGATATCTTTTTCATGAAGCCACGTTAATTCAGATCAGCTTCAATGGCGCGAGGCTTAGATCCAGGCGCTTATAGCCCCCCGCCTCGGGGAAATTGATGGTCGCTTCGAGGCCCAGACCGGAGCGGGCGATCTCGATGATGATTCCCCTCCCCCACTTGCCGTGCTCGACTTCCGAGCCGACCTTGAAGTCAGGGATATCGGGATTCAGCTGACGGGAGGACTCACGTGGCTTCCTCTCGCCCTGGTCCACCAACTCGTTGGGGATCTCCGCCAGGAAACGTGATGGCGGGTTGTAGTTCAGGCTTCCCCACAAGCTGCGCGACCAGGCGTTGAGGAGATAGAGGCGCTCGCGGGCTCGCGTGATGCCTACGTAACAGAGACGCCGCTCCTCCTCGAGTTGCTCGGGGTCGCCGAGCGAGCGGAGGTGCGGGAAGACACTGTCCTCCATCCCGACGATGAAAACGACCGGGAACTCGAGGCCCTTGGCGTTGTGCAGCGTCATGAACGTGACACCGGTCTCTTCACCCTGTTGTGTGTCGGTGTCCGTGATCAATGCGATGTTCTCGAGCCAGCCGGTCAGGCTGCCGTCGGTCGTCGACGCGTCGTACTCCAGGCCCACGCCGGCGAGCTCCTTGAGGTTCTCCTGACGGGAGAGCGACTCGAAGGAACGCTCCGACAACAACTCGTCCATGTATCCGGTGATCTCCCAGGTCATAGAGATGATCTCGGCCACCGGCGTGTTCGACTCGGCCGCATCGCGGATGCGATCGAAGAGCCTCGAGGCCTCGAGTACGCCACCCGCGGCCCGCTTGGACAAACCCGGGATCTCATCGGCCCGGCTGAACGCTTCGCCGAGACCCACACCTTGGGATCGCGCGAACTCCGTCACTCGAGCGAGAGAGGTGTCGCCTATCCCACGGCGGGGGGCTTGCGCGGCACGACCGACGCTGATCTCGTCCTGAGGGTTCACCGCAGCACGCAGCCAAGCCATGATGTCCTTGACCTCTTTGCGTTCGTAGAAACGCACCCCGCCCACGACGCGGTAGGAGACGCTCTCTTTGGAGAAGATCTCCTCGAGGACACGGGACTGCGCATTGGTCCTGTAGAAGACCGCCATGTCGGCCATCCGCCGTCCCTCCGCGACGAGACGCCTTACCTCGATAGCGATCCATTGGGCCTCGTCGTGTTCGTTCTGCGCGTGGTAGCGGGTGATGAGATCGCCTGCCGCCGACTCGGTCCACAACGATTTCGGCTTGCGCATCGCGTTGTTCTCGAT
>JBKJYP010000048.1:0-5002 GCA_046715695.1 Actinomycetota bacterium
GGTTTCCGGCACACCTCGCGCGGCCTGAGGCCGCGTGCCTGAAGGCGACACCGCTGATCAAGTCGACGGGGTTAGGGGCCGATCAGTAGCGAGCCGTCGATCTCGTGGTCGCCCTCGTCGAGCTGGAAGGTGATCGACTCGATCTCCTGTCCACCGGCACGGATCTCGCCGATGCTGACCGGGATCTCCGTGCCCTCGAGTGTGACCGCGATCGTGCCTCGCCATAGATCATCGGAGCGGTTCGAGATCCCGAGTTCGAACTGGATTGTGTCCTCGCTCTCGATCCTCGCTCCCATCTCCAGGAACAGGCCCCCGCACACTCCGTCCGCATCGCCTCGTGTGATCCGGTTGGAGCTGGTGACCGAGATGCCGCCGAGCTCAGGAGGCGCGATGGAGATCGTGAAAGGCGTCTCCTTGGAGTCGGTGCACGTCAAGATGTGGGTCAAACCCCGCAAGGACGACATGCCGACCGGGATGAGGAAGGTCGCAAGTAAGCCGAACACAGCAAGGCGAGATCTGAGGATCGGAGGCATCCTTGGCAGTCTCGCATGAGAGACTGCCACCTGATGGCCGACTCGAGCTCTCCGACCGTGAACCGTTTGGGCTACAAGAAGACCCGAGCCTTGTTGCTCGGTGGGGGAGTGGTGATCCTCGTGATCATCGCCGCCGTCATGTATGCGAGGCGGGTCGACACAGCCGAGGTTGGGGCCGCACTCCTCTTCGTCCCGGTTTTCTTGGCAGCGCTCCTCGGTGGTCTGCGCTGGGGGATCGCGGCCGGGATCGGGGCTGCACTCGGTTACGTAGCTCTCCGGTACCCCGCGATCGACAAGGTCGGCGTCGATCTGTTCTGGGGGCGTATCGCCTCCCGCTCGATCGCGTACCTCGTGTTCGGTGGCTTCGGCGGGCTGTTCTCGTCACAGCTGCAATCCTCTTTGGTGAAGCTCGAGCGCTACGACCAGATCGACGACGAGACCGGGCTGTTCAACGCTCGCTTCCTCGTGCAAGATGTCGACCTCGAGGTCTCTCGAGCCAAGCGTTACAACTCGGTCTTCTCGGTCGCCCTCGTCGACATCCCCGAGGATGTCTTCGGGGGAACATCACGCAAGCTGCGCAAGGATCTGATGGCCGACCTCGGCAAGATGGTGCAGGACGGGATCCGTACCGTCGACCGGGGGGTCTACGGCGCGGGTGAACGTAAGCATCGGTTCGCTGCGGTGTTGCCGGAGACGGGGGCCGAGGGAGCACGCATCTTCGTGGAACGGCTCGCGGTCCGGATAGAGGATCACATGACTGCCAAAGGAACCCGGCCCCCAGAGGACGGATTGGTTGCGGTCACGTACACCTTCCCCGGCGACGACGAAGGCATCCAGACGCTCAGGGACGAGTTCGAAGCGATCGAGCGCCGCGACCACCCGGAGGCAGCGGGGGGCTAGAGATGACGGAGGGCGAAAGCACAGCTGCGTCTGGCTTGGCAGGAGAGACCTTCCTCTCTCCGTTCATCCTTGACGCACCCGACCCTTCCGGGAGGTTCGCCGAGATGGTCCGCCTGTCCGGAGCCCTCTTCGTCCTCGCGGGCATCGTGGCGATGGTCTCCGCACTGCTTCCAAGCGAACAGTTGTTCAACCTCAAGGGGATCATCTCCGTCGGTCTCGTGGCCCTGATCGTGGGCCTGTTGTTGATGCTCTTCCCGGGGCCCCTGAACCCGATCCATGGGATCGCTCTCATCGTCGTAGCGATCGCCATGGTCGCTTTAGCCGGCTACCTCGCCGGTCCGCGCCAGATGCCTTTCGCGATGAACATCTATGTTTGGGCCAGCCCATTGATCTTCTGCGTCTACCGGCGAAGCGTGGCTTCGATGATGGTCGGTCTCATGGGTGTCGCATACGCATTACTGCTCTTCGAAACCCAACGTCAGACCGTCGCATTCAATATCTGGTTCGTCTCCATGTCGGCGATCGTGGTCGTCGGTGCATTCGTAGCTTGGATTGTTCAACACACACATGAGGTGGCAGTTTCTGAACGTAGAGCCCACTTCGCGGGTGAGACCGCTCGCCAGGAGCTCGCCACCCTCAACGCTGAGCTCGAGGCTCGTGTCGAGCAGGGTATCGAGGAGCTAAGCCGGATGGGCCGGTTGAAGATGTTCTTGTCGCCTCATCTAGCCGAGGCAGTGGTCGAGTCGGACGAGAACCTCAAGCCGCATCGCAAGGATGTGTCCGTTTTCTTCGCCGATCTGCGCGGGTTCACAGTGTTCGCATCGGATGCGGAGCCAGACGAAGTTGTCGAGATCCTCGACGGTTTCTATCGTTGCCTCGGTGAAGTGTTCAATCGTTACGAGGCAACGGTCGGGGCATTTGTCGGCGACGGGGTGATGGCATTTCTGAACGACCCCCTCCCATGTGAAGATCCCCCGGGATGGGCGTTGAAGATGGCTGAAGACCTCCATCGATCCATGGAGCCGATCGTCCAAGGATGGAAGAGCCGTGGCCTGAGCCTCAGCTACGGGGTCGGGATCGCATCCGGATACGCCACCCTCGGAATGATTGGCTTCGACGGTCGGAAGGACTACACGGCAGTCGGCCGGGTCGTTAACCTCGCTTCGAGGCTGTGCGACGCCGCTACGGAGGCCCAGACATTCGTCGATGAGAGAACGGCCGCGCTAACGCGAAGTCGGTTTTCTTTCGACGAGCTCGAACCGTTGACCGTGAAAGGCTTCCGTGATCCCGTGGCCGCCTACAGGTTGAACGGCACCTCTCTGTCTTCCGTCTGAACCTAGTTGGTCAGCCGGTTCAGCAGCAATGGATCTGCATAGAACTTCGCGTTATCGACCACTGGTATCTGGAGCCTCGTCCCGTCCTTGCCTCCGAGGTGAACCGTCACGAGTCCCTCGGCGAAGACCGGCACCTTGTCCGGATGACTCGACGCGACGATCAACCTGATGCTGTGACCGGCCTCGAGCACGTAGGCCTGTGCCATCCCGGTGAGTTTCATGGTCATCTTCTCTGTTGGCAGGACAGGCGCCGGGTTGCCGATGCCGTTGCGAAGCTCGGAATTGATCGCGAAAGTTGCCTTGGCCATGCTGTTCGCCGCGCCGTTCGCGTCGACGTCGTACATCGTTGCGATCAAGTGGACGCGGGGGCTGGCCACCGTCGCCGTTAATCGCAGCTTGGGCACGCCGACGATGAAAGTGTCCTCTTTGACCTCGGTGGTCGTGAAGGAAACCGAGCCGGTGTCGAACTCGGTCTCGAAACCTCTCGGATCCGCCACGTAGTTGACGGAAGCATCCTCGCCGGGACGGTCCGACATCGAAGCGTCGGCTTGTGGGAAGAGATCGACGACACGTGAGGGCTTAGGGGGCCACTGCGTATCTGTGTAGACCTCGGTGGTGTTCAGGAACACTTCGGTCGGGGGGCCGGTGTCGACGTCGCGCTGCAGCAGATGCTTGTCGAACCATGCGTGCAGGGCGTAGGTCCATTGGTCCTCGCGGCGGTTGGGGCAGCATCCTGATCCGTGGTCCCACTGACCGATCCAGGTCTTGTCGCCCGGCCGCATGCGGCGGTTGTACCAATCGATAGCGGCGATACGGGCGGCATTGTCGTTGACACCGTGGATCATGAAGATGGGGATGTCTGCCTTGGTGGCCTTCTTCGTCCAGTCACGCTCGACATGCCAGGGGGTTTCCGCTCCCGAGAGGTACGCCTCACCGGTGACGGCAGCCGACTGGGTCATCCCGCAGCCGAAGTACTCCATGCCGTTGCCGAAATTGTCGCCCAGGGGAGGGACGTTCCCGGATGGATCGCCGATAGGTGTGGGAGGGAGGTGACGGGCGATCGCGAGCTCCTCGTATGCAAAAAGAGGGCCGGCCCATTGCAGGAAATAGGGCACGCCCTCCTGGAACTCGTGGTCGTACATCCTCGCGAGGCCCGCGCTCGGGACGATCGTCACTAGGTGCGGCGGCTTCTGTGCCGCGGCCATCGAGGGGGTGGAGCCGACGTAGGAGTGGCCGGTCATGCCGACGCGGCCGTTGGACCACTTCTGCTTGGCGGCCCACTCGACGATCTCTTTCGAATCAGATTGATCCTTGGGGCCCATGTGGTCGAGACAGCCCTCGGAACGGCCCGTCCCACGGAGGTCGACGAACACGACCGCGTATCCCTTGGGCGCGAAATAGCCCGAGAGTCCGATCTTGTTACCGGCACCGTCGACCGGGCCGGGGAAGATCCGCGTTCCCGAGCGGTCGGCGATCGTCCCGTGGTACGGGCTCATCTCGAGGATCGTCCCGAAACCACCGGGAGCATCGGGTCGGACGACCTCGACGTAGAGGTGGACGCCGTCTTCCATCTCGACCATGTAGTCCTCGCGGATGGTCTTGTACTTGTCCTCAGTGAGCCCTTTGACCACGGTGTAATCGGTGGGAGGCCCGGCCCCCCGCATCGGCTTCTTGGCGCCGGCGGAGCCATTCAGCCCGGGGGCCAGCATGAGCACGGCCGCGATGATGCTTATGGCCTTGAACATGCGAGACGTCAACTTCCACCTCCGGAGATGATCCAGTGATCAGACCGCGTGAAGATTCGCCCCCAGACGGGGCGTCCCTGGCCGGGGAACCAAGTAGCTACTTAGGAGGGCTCAGGCAGGGCGCCGCCGCCGGTGGCACCTTCGAGAACGATGCGGAGCTCGTCTCTCCCAGGATCCCGGTTCGGCCCCCGAGCTCGATCGATAGAACCTTTCGTTAGAGCCAGGTCTAGATCGCGACCGAGCTCTACCAGCAGGGTGATAACGCCACCTAGCAAGTCGGATCACCTCTTCCGTCTATGGAAACCACTGGTAAGCCCAGATGTGGGACATAACGCTCGTGGTTCGTGTATCGGAAGGGGCCCAGGAAACCTTTAACAGGTCGTAGTCTCGGAAACGAGATGTATGACGCGTTCAAGGACCAGCTTCCCGATATCGATCCAGAGGAAACGGCCGATTGGATCGAATCCCTCGATCAGGTCATAAACGCATC
>JBKJYP010000049.1:0-7444 GCA_046715695.1 Actinomycetota bacterium
ATCTCCAGATTGACCGGGCTCCCCGTCGCCCGCGAGCAGATCAGTCCCTCCTGCAGGTATCTCTCGGCCGCCGTCATGTCGCCGGCGACGATGTTCAGCAGGCCATAGCAGTTGAGGCTGTCGCCAAGCCACCACAAGTCCCCGGTTCCCCGGCTGAGTTCGATACCTTCCTCGAGGAGGGCAGGGGCTTGATCCGGCTCCAGGAACGTCGCGACCCATCCGAGGATGTTCAGGGCCCGGCCGATCAGGCGCGGGTCATCCGCCTTGCGACCGGCCGCCAGCGCCTCCTCCCCGAAGGTGCGCATCGCCGGAAGGTCACCGTGAAAGATCTCGAGTTGCCCCACTCCCACGAGTGCCTTCGCCCGCAGCGCGGGGTCTGCGTCGACGGAGAGCGCGGAATCGAACCGCCTGCGGCCTTCCGTGAAGTGGCCTCGCACGCACCAGAAGAGCCAGAGGGCCGAGGTGAGACCGAGACTCCTCTCCGGCTCCGACTGAGCGCCCCAGTCGATGGCGGCACGCAGGTTATCGTTCTCGAGGTCCAATCGCTCCAACCACGTATAGAGGCCTGCTTTCTCCATCTCGGGCTCGGCCCGCGCGGCCATGGCCGCGTAGAAGCCGAGGTGGTGTGTTCTAACCGCGGTTTCCTCGCCCGATTCGGAGAGTCTGTCCCGGCCGTACTGGCGGATCGTCTCCAACAAGCGGTAGCGCGCCTCGGCCCCGCTTTCCTCTACCTGGACCAGTGAGCGATCGACCAACTGAGAGAGGAGCTCGAGGATGGATTGGCTCTCGATCCCGTCTCCGGAGCACACCTCCTCCGCGGCGTTCAGGGTGAAGCCGCCGGCGAAGACCGAGAGCCGGCGCAGGAGGATCCGCTGGTCTGGGGAGAGCAGGTCGTGGCTCCAGTCCACCGAGGCCTGCAGCGTCTGATTACGGGGCATCACGGTCCGGGTGCCCCCGGTCAGCAAACGGAACCGGTTGGAGAGGCCTGCGGCGATCTGTTCCGGGGTCAGCATCCGGGTGCGGGCCGCTGCAAGCTCCACGGCGAGAGGGATCCCATCCAGGCGGTGGCAGATCTCTGCGACGGCGGGAGCGTTCTCGTTCGTTACCTCGAAGTTCGGGCGGACCCGGACGGCGCGATCTATGAACAGGCGCACCGCCTCGCACTGCGAAAGTGCTTCGAGGGCAGGCAGCTGCGTTTCGTCGGGGAGCGTTAGCGAGGGAACGCGCCACGCGATCTCTCCCTCCACGCCGAGCGTCTCCCGACTGGTGGCGATGATCGCGATCGAGGGGCAATCGCGGAGCACGTCGTCGACCATCTCGGTGCATGCGGGGAGGACATGTTCGCAGTTGTCCAGCAGGATGAGCGCCCGCCTGTTTCGCAAGTGATTCTTCACGGTGTCGACGAGAGGATGGCCCGGCACTTCCTTCAAGGAAAGCGCCGCGAGCACCGCGTTCGGAACGAGTGTCGTATCTGAGAGGCGGGCGAGGTCCACCCACCAGACGCCGTCGGGATACTCGTCTAGGACAGCGACGGCTATCTGCAGCGCGAGACGGGTCTTCCCACAGCCGCCGGAGCCGGTGAGGGTCATCAGACGCGCGTCGCGCAGGAGCCTTTGGAGCTCCGCGATCTCGGCCTCTCGGCCGATGAAGCTGGTTCGCTGCGTGGGCAGGTTGTTAGGAAGAGCGTCGAGCGATCGAAGCGGCGGGAAACCCGAGGGGATCCCGGGGTGACAGAGCTGATAGATCTGCTCCGGACGGGCTAGATCTCTGAGGCGATACGAACCCAGATCGCGGAGTGTGACTTTCTCGGGCAGGCGATCCACCACGAGGTCGTGAGTGGCCCGGGAGAGCAGCACCTGCCCACCGTGGCCGGTGTCTCGGAGGCGGGCACAGCGATTGATCGCCGCGCCGATGTAGTTGCCTTCGTCCCTGAGCTGTGCGTCCCCGGTGTGAAGCGCCAACCGAAGGCGCAGGTCTAGATCCTCCGGCCAGGTCCTAGACGCGATCGCAAGCTGGAGATCCACGGCGCAAGCCAGCGCGTCGTAGGCGCGAGAGAAGGCTGCTACGAAGCTGTCCCCTTCGCCCTGCTCGACTGGACGGACGCCCGCGTGGCGGCCGACCGTGTCGTTGACGATCTCATCTAGCCCGGCGACGACAAGCGCCATGGCCTCTCGATCCCTCTCCCACAAACGCACCGATCCCTCCACATCGGCGAGCATGAGCGTGATCGTTCCAACAGGAACGAGGAAGGAGGGTTCGGCCTTGCCATTCGGACTCACGGGTTCTCCCCACTGCACGGGCCGTCCGAGCCTCGTGATGCCGGCGGTCGATTTTCCCACAGCGTTTTCCAGCCCGTCCACGATCACCCTCCATCGAGTCCCTGAGGGCAACGATGAGCCCAGTTGGATGGCGGAACATCTCCCAGATGGCCTATATAGCCACAAAAGGCTTGATTGGCGTCTTTAATCAAGCTATTCTAGCTTTATGAAGATCGTCGGCATCACCGAAGCCAAGAACCGGTTGAGCGCTCTTATCGACCACGTCAGATCGGGCGAGAGTGTCTTGATAATGGACCGGGGTCGACCCGTCGCGCGGCTTGAATCCGCCGTCGGCTCGGACGGATCAGGGGAGGGTCGCCTCACCCGGCTCGCGCGAGCCGGGATCGTTCGGGTTGGCACCGGGAAGATGGATACGGACCTGCTCCGATCTGCTCCTCCCCGAGCGCGTAAGGGTGGAGACGTAGTGCGCGCTCTTCTAGAGGAGAGGCGTGAGGCCCGGTGATGTTCTGGGACAGTTCAGGACTGGTTCCGCTCTTGGTTGAACAGTCGAAGACCCAGGCGATGCAAGAACTGTTGAAGACCGATCTCGAGGTCCTAGTCTGGTGGGCAACCGAAACCGAGTGCAGCTCCGCGATCGCAAGGCTCGAGAGAGAAGAGATGCTTGATCGGACCTCGACTGCGGAAGCCTTCGCCCGACTCGACGGTCTCAGGCTCGCATGGCACGAGATCCAGCCGGTTGAAACCATCCGCACGACCGCCAGGCGACTCCTGCGAGTTCACAACCTGAGGGCGGCGGACTCCCTTCAACTCGCGGCGGCGTTGACGGCTTCTGAGACCAGGCCGGATTCTCTGGAGCTCGTCTCTTTGGATGATCGCCTGGTGGTCGCGGCAGCCCGGGAGGGCCTCGCCGTCCGTCCTACTCAGTAGCCAAGAACGGGGGCGTGCAGGAAGCTCGCCACTCGGGAGGAAGCCTCGCTCATGCGAAGGGTCCTTGGTTGCCTCGTCAGCGTGCTCGCCGTCCTTGGCGCGTTCGCTCCTCAAGGCGCTGCAGCCCCAACTGCCGGCGGATTCGCGTCGGACAACGTCGAGTACATCTCATTCGTCCCGTTCGAATCCGGAACCGCGATCGGGGCGCGGGTTATCGGGAAGTACATGTATGTCACCAGTTGGAAGAGCTTCTCTGTCTACGACGTATCGGACCCGCTCGCCCCGGTGCGGCTCTCCACGACTCCGGTGGGGTTCCAGTTCGAGAACGAAGACGTCGACACCAACGGCAAGATCATGCTGCTCTCCGAGACCACGCCCATGAGTCGGCTACACGTGTGGGATGTGGAGGACGGCAGTAACCCCGTCGAGATCGCAACGCTGGCGGGGGCCGGCGAACACACGACCAGTTGTCTCTTCAAGTGCAAGTACGGCTGGGGCTCCAAAGGGACGGTCACCGACCTTCGCGACCCCGTCAATCCCGAGGTCATCGGGAATTGGGCCGAAGGGACACCCGCAGGCGGAGCTCACGATGTGACCGAGGTAGCCCCGGGGCTGGTGCTCACGTCGTCCCGTCCAGTCATGCTCCTTGACGCACGCAAGAACCCAGCCAAGCCCAAGGTGCTCGCCGTCGGGGACGACGAGGCCATCACCGGCGGGGTCCACTCCAACCAGTGGCCCAACGCGGGCACAGACGACTTCTTCCTTCTGACCAGCGAGAGCAACTTCACCGGTCGCTGCAGCGGAGGGAACGGCGCCTTCATGGTGTGGGACGCGCGTAGCTACAAGAAGACCAAGACCTTCAGGCTCCTAGACATCCAACAGCTCGAGAATGGCACCTACACCGACGGCGGCCCGCCCGTGACCGCGTCGGGTTGCTCGACCCATTGGTTCCAGGAGCATCCGGACTTCTCCAACGGCGGCCTTGTGGCGGTGGGCTCTTATGACCACGGGACGCGCTTCATCAAGGTCTCTCGCAAGGGCAAGATCGACGAGGTCGGGTACTTCGTTCCGTATGGAGGGCAAACGTCCGCGGCGTACTGGCTCACCGACGAGATCGTCTACTCGGTCGACGTGACCAGAGGGATCGACATCCTTCGCTTCGATAGTTCTTCCTGAGACTGCAGCTTCCGTACCAAGCCCGGAAGCTGGTAAGTATTCGTTACACCTGGTAAGCTTTTTTTCCATATGGAAAGAAAGCTTACCGCCCCAGGATGGAGGCTGCTTGACGACATCTTCGTCACCGGCAGCAGCGTCAAGGCTCTGCGTGCTCTCCACGAGCTTCCGAGAGGCCTCCCGGTGAGCGGGCGGGAGGTCGCCAGGCGCGCCGATATCTCCCATCCAAGTGCTACCAAGGCGCTGGAGCGCTTGTCGGAGACCGGCTTGGTGAAAGTCTCACGGAGTCTTTTCGGTGAGGGTTATGAGCTCAACCCGGAACACATCCTCGCCAGGGATGTGAGTTCGATCTTCCAAAAGGAGACTGCCCTAGCGGACAAGCTGGTCTCTCTCCTTCAACAGTGGGTCGGTCGCCATTCAGACAAGCTCGAATGGGCTGCGTTGTTCGGAAGTGCCGCGTGGGGAGAATCTGTGGTCACGAGCGACGTCGATCTCGCAATCGCATCTCGACCTAAGGATCTTCCTGACCTTGAAAGAGCTCTCGATGAACTAGATCGGGCAGTGCGTGATCGGTTCGGGAGTCGAGTTAATCCCCTGATCGCAACTTCTAAACAACAACGCAAGAGTCAGATCTGGAAACGGATCGAGAAGGAGGGGGTCCATCTCGGCCCATCCAACCGAGTGGACCGATGACATCTCGACGAAAGTTCGTGACCACTCCTCGAGCCGAAGCTCATCTCTTCCTAGCCAAGGCCGAACAGTTCTCTGCCGAGGCTGCGAGTGCGATCGCGAGTTCTCGCAATGATGCCGCGATGCTCAACGCTATCCATGCAGCGATCAGCGCTACCGACGCCGTTTGTATCGCTCTGGGCGGACGACGCTCGGCCGAGCCTGACCATCAGCGGGCGGCAGACCTCCTCGAGGAGATAGGTGGCGTTTCAACCGACATCGCGTCCCAGGTCCGCTCGGTGCGACGGCTCCTCGCAAAGAAGAATGTCGTCGAGTATGAATCCAGGAAGGCGAGTGCTCGTGAAGCGCGTGATGCAGTGGTTAGGGCTGAGCGTCTCGTCGACTGGACCAGAGAAACCATTGCCTCGGCTCGCTTGTAGTGTCGTGTGCATCCGCGCTCGAAACGCTTTTCCCGATTTTCGGAACGCGCGCTACTCGAAGGGTGGCCCTGTTGATACGGAGCACCCTTCTTGAGTCCTGGGATCAAACGACGCAGGTAACGAGCTGACGCAGGAAGGGGGCTCAAAGTCTCGAATCCCTGCCGTATGGGCCGCATCTGGATCGTCATCGTCGCGGCAATGACCGCTGGGGTGCTGGGGGCGCTGGCCATGCCTGCTTCTGTCGCCGTCGAGTCTTCGACAAACGTCATCGACTACGAGGCCGAGGACTGCACTCAGATCCCACCCGAGGAGATTCCGCCGCTTGCACTTTCGACCGACAAGGTCCTTCCGCTCGAGGTGAGGGTCATGGCCGAGGCCCCCGACCTCACCGTCGCCAAGGGGTACATGAAGACCGCCAAAGAGACCTTCGCCCGCATCGGAATCACGATGAAGTTGCGTTACCAGATGGTGGTAGCGCCGGCCGAATGGTCCGCCGGTACGGGATTGACCGATGGACCGAGTCAACCGGAGATCTTGGACTTCATGAAATCCTTGTTCGGGGGACAACGACCGTCCGGAGTTGACGTCGTCTACTTCATGACGCGACATTGGGACGGAGGCTTCGCTGATTGCATCGGTGGCATCCGTTTCCCAGACCGCGCATTCGCATTCGGGAGCGTGGAATACGCGACCGAGGGCATCGTGCCTTCGCCCACGGCCAATGAGGGAGTGATTGCGGCTCACGAGATCGGCCACCTCCTCGGAGCGCACCACCAGTACGCGAACTGTGTCGAGGCTCAACCTTCGGGCGCGCTGCGCGGCGACACGAATCCCTGCACGACAATGTGGCCCGCCGCGGCCAACGCATCGTCCACCTTCAGCTTGCTGGAGCGCTCTTTCATCCGCTCCTATGCCGCCGATTACGCCAAGGGCTAAACCAGCCTGCCCTGTGGGGCCGGTAGAAAACTCTGTTTGCCCATGCCAAGTATCTGAAATCTCGAGCCGGAACGTTTTTCTCGATTTTCGGAACGCGCGATGCGTTGATTGGCGAAAGCCCTCCTACATGTCTCTCCTTGTGGCGGTGTGCTTCTCCAATATGGTGAGGTGATCAGCATCCTTCTCCCTGCCCGCAGCCCGTTTGGACCGGATGATGTCTTGGATCGATGACACCGGAATCTGAAGATCCGAACGCGTGACAACTACTGCCTCAGTCTTGAGATCCTCGTAGCCGGTTGTCCCATCTGGGGTGATTGCGACGTCAAGGGGACCGAACATGGTCACGAACGTCATCATCGTCATATGTTGGAACGTCCTGTGGTCCAGAGGGATCTCGATCCCTTCGTCCAGCCCAGGCGCGCGTAGCTTTGCCTCCATCTCAATGAGAGCACCAGCAAGCCGCGTGTAGTTCTTACGGTCACTCGCCGGAGTGATGTCAACATCGAACGTGCGAGGCAGAGGTACTCCTTGAACGATCGCTGCCATCCCCCCAATGACCACGTACTCGACACGATGCTTGTTGAGGATGCGAACGATCGCCTCGAAGTCCACGACGGCGTGATTCACGCTAACCGTCATTGTCCTGATTGACGCTTGGGCCAGACGATCCCCCCACGCCGTTCCTCATCTGCACGCGTGACCAGCTCCCGGTCACGCGCCCGAACCCCCTCGACGACGATACCGGGGAGGCTCGCCTCGTACCTTGCGATCCACTCATCGTGGTCGTCGGCCTCTTCTAGTCTGATCCGGAGATCGAGGCCGGCTGCTCTCACAACACGCGCCAGAGTCTCCAGGGTAGGAGACTTCCGGCCTGCCTCGTAGGCGGCGATCGTGGGTTGGGACGTCCCCGCGCGGCGGCTCAACTCTCGCTGCGAGAGTCCGGATCGCAGGCGCGCCAATCGAATCAGGTTTCCTGCCCAGGTACTCATCCCAAGATGATATCCCTTGGGATATTAAGGG
>JBKJYP010000050.1:0-4214 GCA_046715695.1 Actinomycetota bacterium
TGTAGACCTCGACGAACTTCGGAAACGTCTCCTCGAGGAAGTCCATCCCGTCGAGGAGCTCCTGATACTGGATGAAATCGACGGCGCAGACTGTCCCTTTGGCCCACGGAGACCCATCCGGCCGGCATGCGTGGGGGTCGGGAAAGATGCGGCCGAGCGTCTGGTACTCCTGGGGATTCGTGGCGACGGGGCCCGTTACGGCAGCGCCGGCCATGGGTTCCGCCCCCCGTGTCGACGTCAGACCTGCGCTGAGCACCACCGCTACCGAGAACGTCGCAATGAACCTGTGCATCCCGATCCCTTCGTTAGTACCTCCGAAGTACCTTCGACTGCCTTGCTCCCATCATGATTCGTTCTACCCTTCATTGCCTCCTACAACCCAGGGGTCGGGGGCTAGATACCCTTTGGAAGGTCCACGATAGCTAAAGGCCTCCCATTTACCCCCCCCGCCGTCCTAGTAGGGCGTGTACTGCTTCTCGTAGGTCGCGTAGATCCGTTCGGCCTTCATGCCGATGTTCTCGTACACACGGACGGCCCCTGTCGCGTTCGATGCATCGACCCCCAGCCCGACCTTGGAGATGCCCCTCGACTTGAAGTCGATGAAGGAGCGATGGAGTAGGGCCGAGCCGATGCCGCGCTTCCGGTGGGTCTAGCCCAGCAAGGAGCGGTGGCATGGCTCAAGTATCAGAACGCTCGTGGCCAGGTCATCTACGGGGGCAAGTCACTCGGCCCGGTCCCGAGATCGGTTCCGTTCAGGTAGTCAACGGAGGGCGATATCTGATCAGCCGAAGAAATTCCGCCGGATGAGCTCGAGCAGCGATCCTTGGTTGTGATCGTCCTTCATCTCCTTGGCCCGGGTCCGGCGACGCTCCAGTCGCTGCTGCATCACGGCCGCCAGCTCATCCAGCCATTCGGGATGAGCTACTAGAAGCGGCTCGTAAGCCTCTCGACCGATCTCGTAGATCACCGTCTCCTCGACGGAGCGGACGGTCGCAGCTCGCTTCTCGCCCGTGAGCAAAGCCATCTCGCCGACCACCTCACCTGGCCCCATGGTCTCGACCAACCAGTCGGTGCCATCCGTTCTTCGCCGGCGCACTTCGACCTCGCCTTCGCCGACGAGGAAAAGGGACGTGCCCTCTTGGCCCTCGACGAGGAAGCGCTCCGTCGGGCCGAGCAGCAACGGCCGGGCCCCCGCGGCAAGATCATGGATGTCTTGGGGGGACATCATCTTGAAGATGGAGACGCCCGCCAACAACTGCTCGATCTCTTCGACCGTCGGTTTGGGGACGACCATCGGCTCGGGAACGATCAGGTCCGGAGCAAGACCATCCTGACGCTGGAGCATCTCGACGCGAGCCTGGTCCTCATTCATGTGCGCCTCGAGAAGACTGGAGCCCGTCGGCACGCACTCGGGCCCCGCATAGTCCATCAAACCCCGAGCCTTCGCCCAGGCGGCCACCGAGTTCATGGATGACCGGTACTGGCCGCAGGCGGTCGGATAGAGGCCCTTCTGACCGGAGAAGCCCAAGCGTTGCCACAAGATCACATCGCGCGCCGGCGCGGGTAGGAACCCGATTTCGGGGAACGCATCGACCGCTTGCCGAAGCACGGCTCGCTCCGCGTCCCGGAACACCCTCTGCCAAGTCTCTTGCGAGTTGTAGACGTTCGGTCCGGCGAGAGCGATCGCTTGCTTCAGATCCTCGTGATGCACATGGAGGAAACGCAAGGTCGCCTCCTTCTTGCGCAGAAGGTTCAGTGCCGAGACCGGGCCGGTGCGTGGCCTTCCGAAGCTCGGGAAGATGATGCGGCGCATCCGCCAAACCTCTCTCCACGCAGCCGCATCGATCCGCTGCCGGATGGGAGCGAGCGTCTCGCTTTGCTCGAATGCTGCGCGCTCGTCAGGTTGGAGTAGGTCGCCCACATCGTGGCGGACGGCTTCGAAGATGCCCATGCAAGTGAGCAGCTCCAGATAGACGCCGACGCGCAGGAGCCATGCGGGGTCGGTGAGGTTGTGCTCCTTGTCGACGATGTCCGCGACTAGCGCAGCGTTATAGAGGGCAGCCTTGTCGGCACCGATCTTAAGCACGGGGTACATCGGGTGATACGCCCCCCCGGGGTCGGGGACCCCAGCCCTTCGGGCCTGACGAGTCGTGTCCCGGGACAGGAGGTCGTGCAAGATCCGTCCGTAGAGTGAGCCGAGGTTCCGTGCATCGCAGGCCTCTAGCCACGCCGAGTCCGTGGCGACGGCTTCACCGTCTGCGATCCGCAGCTCGACCTTGACCTTGCGGAGGAAGCCTGAGCTCAGACCGAGATCGATGCCGGACAGATCATCCTCGGGCAACAACTCGATCCGTTGGCGAGTTCTGGGGGCGAGCTCGATATTCCGGTTCTCCCACCCGGGCAAAGGCCGGCTGTCGACCGTCATGGTCACTTCGGCCGTGGAACCGCTGGGAACATCTGATACCTCGAAGAGCAGCACCGAACGGTTGCTCGGGTGCTCGTGGGTTATCAGGGCAACGTTGTCGCTGGATCCGAGACCGGGGTGACCTATTTCGTCTGTGGGACGCCTGCCCGGCACGAAGGGGACGATGCGACACCTCATGCCGCGAGTATCCCGTGGAGGGAAGCCGGCCTGGGAGGAGAAGCTCCCACGAGACCGGACACCAGGGAGGCCCTGTGAGAAAGCTCTTCGCCGTCACCGTTGCTGCGACCCTCGTTCTAGGCGCTGTGACGGCACCGACCGCCCTTGCAAAGAAGAAGAAGAAGAAGCCCCCGGCACCCGTGACGATCACGTTCGAAGAGAGCGGCTCGATGACGATCCCCGGCCCCACGGGCGCTGCGTATAAGGGGCTGACCGAGGGTGAGTTCACACTGGTCAACACCTGTGCATCGATGCCGGCGTCTCAAGGTCTCGACGGATACGTCATCGAGCTGCCGGCCGAGTTCCGGTTGGGCACGGCCTCGCTCCAGGTCACCGGCGCGGACGCGACGGGGTTCTACGACATGGATGCTTATTTCTATGACGCCGGCTGTAGCCTGATGCAAGGGGTGTCCCTGCTCGAGGGATCCGACCCGGCCGGAAGCGTTCCCCCTGGTGCTACGTGGGTTGTGGTGGATCTGTTCGTCGGTGCCGAGGCCACATTCGATCTGAAGGCGACGGCTACCGTCGCCCCATAGTTAGGCGAAGCACTGCCCAACGACCTTGTCGACGACTGAGCACACGATCCGCATCGCGGGCAGATAAACGGTCTCGCAGACGGCCTCGTTGAGCTCGGGGTCGCTGATCTGGCAGGTCCCCGCCTGAGCTGTTGGGGCGAACCCCACGAGAACGGATGTCGCCGCCACGGTGGCCAGAGCCAGTCTCATCGTGCGCATTTGCCCTCCAAGAGTCGTGTCCACCGCTCAATACGCGGACTTGAGAGAAGGGTAGAGGGCGGCCCGCCCGAGGTCAATCACACCACCTCGGCTGAACCAGCTTCGGCCTTGGGCTCTAGCTCGAACTAGTTGGGTAAGGCTCTAGCGTTCGTCGGTCGGATCTGATACTATCGAACGTATGTTCGAGTCCAAGCCGGTCCAGAAGCAGCCCCCACTCGCCAAAGACGAGCCCCACCCGCAACGCCAGGTCGAGCTCATCGAGAAGAATCGCACCCTAGCGGCCGGGATCCACGTACTCGAGGCCGTGCTGTGCGAGACGATCGCCGAGGTCGAGAACGAAGGCTGGTTCGCGCTCTGGGGGGCCAAGTCGACGGCCGACTTCGTCTCCTACGCGACCGGATGCTCGATCTCGACCGCCAAGCGTCAATGGCGCGTAGCGGTTGCGCTGGAGTAGATGCCGACGGTCCTCGAGTGCATGAAGAAGGGCGAGCTGTCGGTCGCCCAGGCACATTCGATCGCATCGGTGGTGAACGCCGAGAACGAGCCGGTGCTGGCGAGGTGGGCTCATGAGTGCACGCCCTCGCACCTACAGAGGATCTGCTCCTCCTACAAGAAGGCGCTTACGTCCGACGAGGAAGAGGCGATCGGGTGGACGCGTTATCTGCACTACGGCTTTGACGACGGTGGGTTCAGGATCCACGGTCGGCTCTCTAGCGAAGAGGGGTCGATATTCCAGAAAGCGATGGAAGCGGCCTGGGAGAGAGTGCCACGGGAAGCCGAGCATCGAGACATCGAGGCATTCGTCTCGATTGCCGACTCGTATCTCGCCGGTGCTCAGG
>JBKJYP010000051.1:0-18123 GCA_046715695.1 Actinomycetota bacterium
CCAATATGGCGCGTTTTGATCAAGTCGACGCATGGCTAGAGGCCTCGGCCTCCTCGGAGGATGCGGTAGCCCAGGACGGCGGCGGCTATCGCGAACGCGATGCCTACGAAGGCGCCGATCGTTTCTAGGCCCCCGGGCGCGGGTGGTTGGCCGGTGATGGTTGGTCGGGGTGTAGCCGTCGAGGTGCTCAACGAGGAACGATCACGAGGCTGGGATCGGCCAGCCCGACCACGAAACGGTTGGACCGGGCTTCTCGCCGAGACCGGCTTCCGCGACGCGCGTGAGGAACAACCGAACGATCCGAGCTGTGACGCCCCAGATGACGTGGCCGTTCCACACCCATGCCTCGGTCGGATAGGCCCGGCCCTCGTGTGTGAATCCCGGTTCGAACCTGATGGCCTCGATCAACTCGTCGATGGGGACCTCGAGGACCTCCGCCACCTCACTCGGGTTCGGCTTCAGCTCGGGGGTGGCCGGGAGCCACCCAACGAACGGGGTCACGATGTAGCCACTGACGAAGGTGGGGAAAGTGTCCAACTCCCCAAGCACCTCGACCGAAGCGGGGTCGAGCCCGATCTCCTCCTGCGTTTCCCGCAAGGCCGCGACTCGGGGGGAGGGGTCGGTCTCGTCGATCGAGCCGCCCGGGAAAGAGATCTGGCCCTGGTGGCTCGAGAGCGTTTCGGTGCGCACCGTGAACAGGAGATGCGGACGCTCACCGTCGACGATCGGCAGCAGGACGGCCGCGGCGCGCCCTTCCTCGGTGGTGATGGCAGGGGTCGCCGCATCGAGGACGGAGCGCAATCGGGTAGGGAAGTCGCTTGCCATGGGTGCCTCATGCTAGCTGCGGGCAGCGTAGGTTTGCCCAAACACCGTCGAGCCGGAGGTACTTGTGGGCGAATTCGTGAACCTGGATATCGCTCCTTCGGGTGTAGGAACGATCAGGCTCAACCGACCCAAGGTCAACGCTCTCAATCGTCAGGTCGCCGAGGAGATCCGAGAGGTCGTCGCCTATGCGAAGGCCGACGTGAACTGCAAGGCCGTTGTCGTGTGGGGTGGCGAAAGGGTCTTCGCGGCCGGGGCCGATATCAAAGAGATGGGCGATATGGACCCGGTGAGGATGTTCCGCTACATCGGCGATTTCCAGGATGTCTTCACCCAACTCCAGAAGCTGCCGGTCGTGACGATCGCCGCGATCAATGGGTTCGCGCTCGGAGGCGGATGCGAGCTTGCTCTCGCTTGCGACCTCCGCATCGCTTCGGAAGATGCCCATCTCGGACAACCCGAGATCCTTCTCGGCGTGATACCGGGGGCCGGCGGAACGCAGAGATTGCCGCGCCTGATCGGTCCCGGCCGCGCCAAGGAGCTCATCTATAGCGGGAGGTTCGTGGGGGCCGAGGAGGCCGAGCGCATCGGTCTCGTCAACAAAGTCGTGCCGAGCGCCGAGGTCTACTCGACCGCGCTCGAATGGGCCGTTGCTTACGCGAAAGGCCCAAGCGTCGCTCTCGCCGCAGCGAAGCAGGTCATCGACTCCGGTCTCGACGCAGACCTGACCACGGGGCTGATGCTCGAGAGACAGGCATTCGCGGGGTTGTTCGCGACCGAGGATCAGAAGATCGGGATGAAGACATTCGCCGAGAAGGGCCCCGGCCAAGCGGAGTTCAAGGGCCGCTGACGGGATGATCATGCCGGCGAGCAGCGCGACCTCACTCGACGTGCATCGCATCACGATGCCGACCCCTTATGCCGTGGGTCCCGTCAATGCGTATCTGATCGAGTCCGAGCCGGTCACACTCATCGATGCCGGCATCAACACACCGCAGGCACGCAACGCGCTATTGCTCGGCCTCCAGTCCGCCGGTTACTTCCCCGAATCGATCCAGCGCGTGATCATCACTCACGCGCATCCCGATCACTACGGCCTCGTAGATGTGATCCAAGAGGCCTCGGGAGCGACGGTCTATTTCCCCGCCAAGGAGATAGCGCGCGTGCGCGATCGTCAGATGGTGTTCGAGGTGGGCCGGCTCTGTATGGAGGCCGGCATGCCGTTGGACCTTCTCTTCAAGATGGACCAGCAACGGAGGACCGACCCCCGGCCCGGCATGCGTCATGACGAAGTGATCCCGATCGATGACGGACACGTCTTCGAGTTCGATGACGGCATGCGGCTCGAGTCCTTCCACATGCCCGGCCACACCGGGGGCCACTTCGTCTACCTGGAACCCGACTCCCGCACGCTCTTCGCCGGGGATCAGCTGCTGCCCGACACGTCACCCAACCCGCTCCTGGAGCCGAGCCTCGACGAACCGGGGGAGCGACGCCGCTCCTTGAAGGAGTACCTCGTTTCCCTCGACCGGATGAGGGAGATGGACCTCGCCGTCGCCCACCCGGGCCACGGCGGAACGATCACGGACCCCACGAGCCTCATCGACCACACCATCGAACACCATCACCAACGGAAGGATTCGGTGGCGGCCCTTCTGACCTCCGAAGGAGCCACTCCTTACGAGATCGCCCTGAGGGTCTTTCCGGACGCAGGTGGGTATGACTCGTTCCTCGCAGTTTCGGAGGTCGTGGCCCACCTTGACCTCGTCGTCGATGACGGGGGGGGAGTGATCGACCTTCGGGACGGGGTCACGTATTACCGCTCCGCCTGAACGGTAATGTACGCGCTTGCTATTGCAAGCACCGATTAAACGGGAGGTAACTTTTGAACATCGTGGTGTGTGTGAAGCACATCCCGGACCCCAACCTGCCGCCCGCACTCGACGGCAACCGCCTCAAGCGGGAGGGTGTCCAGGGCGTTCTCGACCCGGGAGATGAGTTCGGGGTCGAGGCCGGACTCCAGCTCAAGGAAGCCCACGGCGGTGAGGTCACACTGGTGTCTATGGGACCGGCCGCCGCCGGAGAAGCGATCAAGAGAGGGCTCTCTATGGGGGCCGACAAGGGCATCCTGATATCGGATGACGCTCTTCAGAACTCCGATGCGCTCGTTACGGCCAGGGTGCTGGCTGCCGCGATCAAGCGCAACCCCTTCGACCTGGTGATCGCCGGCGTCGAGTCCACCGACGGCTACACGGGCACGATGCCCTCGATCCTCGCCGAGCTCCTCGGCGTCCCCCAGGTGAGCTTCGTCAAGAAGATCGAGCAGTCGAACGGCTCCATCAAGGTCGACCGCCAGACGGCCGACGGATATCACGTCGTCGAGTCGCCTCTCCCGGCCCTCATCAGTGTCACCGCCGGTCTGAACGAGCCGCGCTACGCCTCGTTCAAAGGGATCATGGCCGCGAAGAGCAAGCCCGTCGAACAACTGAGCCTCGGGGACCTGGGTCTCTCCGGCGACGACGTTGCGATCAAGCAGACCGTTTCCGAGATCACCCCGGCCGAGGAGCGGAAAGCCGGCGAGCTCATCACCGACGACGGCACTGCGGCGGCCAAGATCGCCGACTTCCTCGCAGAAGCGAAGGTGATCTGACATGGCCAAGATCTGGGTATTCGCAGAAACCACACCCGAAGGCGCGGTCGATACCGCGGCGCTCGAGATCCTTACGAAAGCACGCGAGATCGGCGACGTCGAAGCCGTCGTCCTTGGCCCCGGCGCGACCGCGGCAGCACCCAAGCTCGGTGAGTACGGTGCTACCACCGTTTACGCATCCGACGACGAGGCCTACAGCGACTACATCGCCGAGCCGCACGCGAACACACTCGCCGAGCTGATCGGCCAACACTCGCCGGACCTCGTTCTCTTCGCAACGAACTACGACTCCCGTGACATCGCCGGACGGCTTGCAGCCAAGACGAACTCGACCCTCATGAGCAACGCCACCGGCCTTCCTTCGGCGGACGTTGCACAGACGTCGATCTTCGGTGGGACGCTGATCGTGGATGTAGCGCTGGAAGGCAGTCCCAAGCTCGTGCTCGTTCGGCCCAAGTCGTTCGTAGCCGAGGCGAGTGGCGGCACCGCTAACGTCGTTGCCGTCGACACCGTGATCCCCGACGAGATCAAACGGGCTAAGCGCGTCGAACGCCATGAGGAGCAAGCGAGCGGACCGAAGCTCGAAGAGGCCCCCGTCGTCATCTCCGGCGGTCGCGGGCTGCAGGAGCCTGACAACTTCAAGCTCCTCGACGATCTCGCCGCAGCGATCGGCAACACGGCCGTCGGCGCTACGCGGGCCGTGGTCGATGCCGGTTGGGTCCCCTACGCCTACCAGGTCGGCCAGACCGGTAAGACGGTCAAGCCCGGCGTCTACATCGCAGTCGGCATCAGTGGCGCCACGCAGCACGTGGTCGGGATGAAGGGCGCGAAAAGGATCATCGCGATCAACAAGGACGAAGAGGCGCCGATATTCCAACTCGCAGACCTAGGTATCGTTGGAGACGCACTGAAGGTCGTGCCACAGTTGATCGAAGAGGTGAAGAAGCGCAAGGGGTGAGATGGGTTTCGGTGACCGGATAAGACGCTACTTCGCCAAGAAGAGCAACCCAGCTCTCGGGCAACTCGAGGGGTTCGCCCGCGAGCGCCAGGGCGTCGAGGGCTACATCGAGCCGCGCACCCACACGAACCCCACCACGCTCCTCCTGGTCGATAGGGATGGTGAGCACCTGCGAGCGCAGGTCGAAGACCCGGATGCTGCGGTGGCCTTCTGCGAGGGCCTCGCCATCCCGGTCTACGACGCGCAGGTGCTCGGCTATCCCCAGCGGATGAGGGACTTCGAGAAGCGCCGCCGGTCCGAAGCCACTCAGGGCCTAGACGACGCCATCGCCGACCTAGAACGTCAGTTCGCAGAGGAACCTCCTACCTAGGAGCGAAATAGTTGGGGATGCGGCGATCCGTCCTTTCTGCTCTCACCCTGTTGCTGGTCTCGATCCCCGCCGGCCCCGCCAGACCCGGACCTAGTGCAGGCGGCGACTCCTCCGACAACGTCGAGTGGCTGATGCATGTGCCGTTCGATGCCGTGACCGCAACCGGAGCGAGGCTGATCGGGAAGTATCTCTATGTCACGAGCTGGCGGAACTTCTCGATCTACGACGTATCCGATCCGTATGCCCCTGCCCTCATCACAACTCGCCCGTTCGGTTTCGCCTTCGAGAACGAAGATGTCGCGACGAACGGCAAGATCATGTTGTTCTCCGAGTCACTGCCGCGGAACTTGCTGCATGTGTGGGATGTCGAGGACAAGACGAACCCCGTCGAGATCGCGACCCTGGCGGGGGCCGGAGACCACACGATGAGCTGCATCTTGGGATGCAAGTGGGGCTATGGGTCTGACGGCTCGATCGTCGACCTCCGTGACCCGGCCGCTCCGAAGGAGGTCGGCGACTGGCACCAGCTCATCCAGATACCCGGCGATGCCCACGACATCGAGGAGTTCAAGAAGGGCTATGTCGTCGTCTCCACGATCTCGACCCCATTGCTGATCCTGGATGTCAGGAACCCACTCAAGCCGAAGATCCTCGCCCAAGGAGAGCACCCCGATCCAACTTGGCTCTTCCACTCAGCGCGGTGGCCGAACAAGGGAAAGGATCGGTTCCTCCTGATGCAGGGCGAAGGGACGAATGGCCCGCTCCTCACGTACGACACGCGTGACTGGCGAGCTAAAGAGACCGTCACTCTTGTCGATCAATGGCGGCCGTCCGACGCGAGCTCCCACTGGTTCCAGGAGCACCCCGATTTCCGGGATGGCGGTCTCGTCGTCGTAGGTTGGTACGGAGAAGGAACGCAGATCGTCGAGGTGCAACCCGACGGCGAGATCAAGCCGGTCGGTTGGTTCAAGGGTCACCTCGGCAGTACTTTCGCGGCCTACTGGATGGCCGACGACCTGATCTACGCCGTGGACCTCAACAGAGGCATCGACCTTCTGCGCCTCCACCCTTAACCCGCCTTTATCCTGGGGGGATGCACTACCTCGATCATGCTGCGACCACTCCATTGCTTCCCGAGGTCCGGGAGGTCATGGCCGCGTCATATGACGAGTTCGGGAATCCATCATCGCTCCATTCCTTCGGGCGGCGGGCACGTGAGCTCGTCGAAGATGCACGGGAGCGGGTCGCAGCGGCCGTAGGAGCCTCTCCGAATGAGATCGTCTTCACCGGGTCGGGAACCGAAGCCGACAACATCGCTTTGAAGGGGGCCTCGGAGAAGCTGCGCGGCAACGCCTCTCATATCGTGACGACCGCCTTCGAGCATCACGCCGTGCTGGACACCGTCGAGTGGCTCGGCCACAACGGCTGGGACATCTCGATCGCCTCCGTACCCGAGTCGGGTGTGGTGGATCCGCAGGAGGTAGGGGAGCGGACTCGCTCGGATACAGCCCTCGTCTCGGTGATGGCCGTCAACAACGAGCTGGGGACGATCCAGCCGGTCGCAGATATCGCGACGGCCGTGAGAGCCAAGGCCCCCCGGGCCCTCGTTCATACCGATGCCGTCCAAGCTCTCGGCAATATGCCGGTCGACCTGCACGCCTGGGGCGTCGCTCTCGCAGCTTTCTCCGCCCACAAACTCGGCGGGCCGAAAGGCGTCGGAGCGCTCTTCGTGCGATCCGGTGTAGCGGTGGCGCCACTCTTCCAGGGAGGCGGCCACGAGCGCGGCCTCCGTTCCGGGACGCTCAACGTCTCCGGGATCGCAGGCTTCGGCATCGCCGCAGAGATAGCAGCCAAGGAGCTCGACCACAAGCGCGAGCGGCTGTCGGCCCTGCGCGATCGTCTCCTCGAAGCGATCAAGACGTCGATCGAGAGTGTTTCCGTGAACGCCGACCCCGATGCCCGCATCGCCGGAAACATAAATGTGTCCTTCGAGGGAGCCGACGGCGAGACGATGCTCTTGCTGCTGGATCGAGCCGGTATCGCCGCTTCAACCGGAAGCGCATGCCAGTCAGGGGCCGTCGATCCATCGCACGTCTTACTCGCGATCGGGATGTCCAAGAAGGCTGCGGCAGGAAGCCTCCGCTTCTCACTCGGTCGCGATTCGACCGAGGCCGATGTGGACGCGGTGATCGAAGTTCTGCCCGGGGTCGTCGAGCAAGCGAGGAAGGTCAACCGTTGAGGGCACTCGTCGCCATGTCGGGAGGCGTGGATTCGTCGGTCGCGGCCGCCCTGATGATCGAGGCCGGCTACGACGTCACCGGCGTGATGCTCAAGCTCTGGACGGGTGAAGCCGCTAACGCCGAGTCGGGCTGCTGCAACGTGGGAGCGGCGGACGACGCCAGACGTGTCGCCGACAAGCTCGGCATCCCGTTCTACGTCCTCAACATGGCCGAGCGTTTCGAGTCTTCAGTGGTGGCCGACTTCGACGCTGCCTATGCGTCGGGCCGGACCCCCAACCCGTGCGTTCGCTGCAATCAGTGGATCAAGTTCGATGCCCTCCTCGAGCGGGCCGACGCTCTCGATGCCGACGTCCTGGTGACCGGTCACTACGCGAGGCTGCGTTACGACACAGACGGCTGGCGTCTCCTCCGGGGTGAGGATCGAGCCAAGGACCAGAGCTATGTGTTGTGGATGCTCGGCCAGGAGGAGCTCTCCCGGTGCCGCTTCCCCGTCGGCGAGATGACCAAGCCCCGGACGCGCGCCATCGCGGAAGATCTCGGCCTGCGCACCGCCCGCAAACCGGACTCACAAGAGATCTGCTTCGTCCGGGGAGGGGACTTCGAGGCTTACGCCGCCGAACGGATCCCCGGCGCATCTGTCCCGGGACCGATCGTCGATATGAGTGGCACCCAAGTGGGGGAGCACCGAGGCGCTGCCCGCTACACGATCGGACAGCGCAAGGGCGTCGGCGTGTCTCTTGGGACCCCCGTCTTCGTCACGAGCATCGATGTGACCGCCAACACGGTGACGATCGGGAGCCGATCCGAACTTGCGATCGCGTCGTGCGAGGTGGACGAGCTCTCGCTTGCTCGTGACATCGGGGGAGGAGATGTCCTGGTGCAGTACCGGGCCCATGGTGGAGCCGTTCCGGCCAGGCTCGTCCTCGATGGGGGCCGGGCGGCCGTCGACTTCCTCGAACCGCCCGACGCGGTCGCTCCCGGCCAATCGGCCGCGTTCTACTCTGCCACGAACCCAGAAGAGCTCCTGGGTGGCGGGATCATCGCGTCGACCTCACCGGTCATGGCTGCTCGCTCGGCGTGACACCTCGCAACAAAGCGGAAGTCACCAGCGAGTTCGCTCGAACGGCGTCCTCCTACGGCAGGAGAACGGCATCCCGGTATGACGCCCTCGACCCGGTTGGGCGTTCGGGCCTTCAGCCGGGCGCGAAGGTTCTCGAGGTCGGCGGGGGGACCGGAAGCTTCCTCTCATCGTTCACGGGGATGGCGGTCATAGCGGTCGACCTCGACCTCACGATGGAGATGCTCGAAGAGGGCCGTCGTCGCGACGACCGGTTGGTCCCGGTCCAAGGTGACGGGACGTTCCTTCCGTTCCGGTCGCGAGTTTTCGACCTCGTCGCCAGCGTGCAGATGCTCCATCACGTGCCCGAGCCTCTTCCGCTGCTGAAAGAGATGCGTCGCGTGCTGCATGAGGATGGGCGCGTGATGCTCATCGATCAAGTGGCAGAGGAGAGCTATGAGAAGGCATCAGTGATGTCGGCCATCGAGAAGATGCGTGATCCCTCGCATGCAGTCTCCCGGCCCGTCTCCGCGTACCGGTCGTTACTGCTCGCGGCCGGGTTCGAGATCGAGTCCCAAGATGTCGTCGAGGTCGACGACACGCTGGCCGATTGGATGTCTCCTGAGGAGTTCCCCACCGATCGGATCGAAGCCACCCTGCAGATGATCGAGTCGATGGGCCATCTCTCGGGGATGAACTTCCGGCGCGAGGGAGATGGGTGGGCCTACACGCGCCGCCGTCTGATCATGACCGGCCGGAGACCCTGATGGCCACCAAGACCGACGCTCGCAAGCGCGCCGCCGAGCTCCGCAAGGCGATCGACCAGAACGCTTACCGCTACTACGTCTTGGACGATCCCGAGCTAGCCGATGCCGAGTACGACGCGCTCGTTCGCGAGCTGATCGCGATCGAGGAGTCGTACCCAGAGCTCGTCACCGATGACTCACCGACCCAGAGGATCGGCGCCCCTCCTTCTGATGCGTTCGCTCCCGTTGGGCATCGCAGCCCGATGATGTCGCTGGACAACTCGTTCTCTCTGGATGAGCTCCTGGCCTGGGGGAAGCGTGTCGAGCGTCTCATCGGCGCCCCGGATGCATTCGTGACCGAGTTGAAGATGGACGGCATCGCTGTGAACCTGATCTATGAGGAAGGGGTCCTGGTCAAAGGCGCGACGCGCGGTGACGGGACGACCGGCGAGGACATCACCTCAAACATCAAGACCGTTCGTGCCGTGCCGCTGAAGCTCAGGGGGAAGGTCCCCCCCGTTCTCGAGGTGCGCAGCGAGGTCTTCATGCGGACCGATGATTTCGCAAAGCTCAACGAGCGGCTGGGCGAAGCGGGTCACAAGACGTTCGCGAACCCCCGCAACGCCGCCGCCGGGTCGCTGCGGCAGAAGGACCCGCAGATCACGGCCGATCGGAACCTCTCGCTCATCTGTCATGGGGTCGGCTATGTGGAGAGCATGCGATTCAACTCCCACTGGGAGGCGACGGCTCAACTGCGGGACTGGGGTCTCCGAACGAACCCCGAGAGCAAGCGCCTGGGCACGCTGGACGAGGTCTATGAGTTCTGTAGCCGGTGGCAGGAGCATCGCCACGATGTGCCTTACGAGATCGACGGTGTCGTGGCCAAGGTCGACCTGATCGCTCAACAAGAGGAGCTCGGGTCGACATCGAAGGCCCCCCGATGGGCCATCGCCTACAAGTTCCCACCCGAGGAGCGCACGACACTCGTCCAGAACATCTCGGTCCATGTCGGCAGGACGGGGGCGGCCACGCCTTGGGCTCAGCTCGAGCCCGTCTTCGTCGGCGGCGTGACGATCTCGACAGCGACGCTGCATAACGAAGACGAGGTGGCGCGCAAAGACATACGGATCGGGGACACGGTGATCGTTCGGCGCGCCGGCGACGTCATCCCCGAGATCGTTGGGCCCGTCAACTCGAAGCGAACGGGCAAAGAGCGCAAGTTCAAGATGCCGAAGAAGTGCCCCTCCTGCGGCTCCGACATCATGCGCGAGGAGGGCGAGGCCGTAGCTCGTTGCATCGGTTCGAACTGCCCGTCACAACGGATCGAGCGCCTCTTCCACTTCGCGTCCCGCGGGGCGATGGATATCGAGGGGCTCGGCTACCAGACGCTCCATGCGATGGTCGATCGCGGCTGGCTCGAGAACATCAGTGACATCTATCACCTGAGGGCAGATCAGGTCGCCGACCTCGAGGGTTTCGGTGACAAGTCGGTGTACAACCTGATGTCGGCGATCGAAGGCTCGAAGAAGCGTTCACTGATGAACCTGTTGATCGGGCTGGGCATCCGTCACGTCGGCGGTGCTGCGGCGAAACTGCTGGCGCAGGAGGCGGGATCGATCGCCCGCATCACCGAGATGACGGCCGATGAGCTGGAGGCGATAGAGGGGATCGGGCCTGTTATAGCTCGGTCGATCGCTGCTTTCTTCCAAGACAAGCAGAACCTGAAGATCATCGTCCGGCTGAAGGAGGCGGGGGTCGACCCTCACGAGGACCCCAGGGCCTCGGGAGGCCCCCTCCAAGGCAAGACCTTCGTTATCACCGGAACGCTCGAGGCCTACTCCCGGGACCAGGCCCAAGCCGCCATCGAGACCCTGGGCGGCAAGGTCACGTCCAGTGTGAGCAAGAAGACGGACTATGTCGTGGCCGGGTCCAACCCCGGATCCTCGAAATATGACAAAGCCCTCGCCCTCGGGAGGCCCCTCCTGGACGAGGCCGCGTTCAAAGCTCTCCTCGTCAGCGATGGAGCCTGACCCCGTCCTAGATATCCCACGGTTCAGCTTCGGATGGGAGGTTTAGGCTCGAACGGTGGCGGTTCGGGTCTGTCTCCCCATTCTTTGCGTCGTCCTAGCCCTGGGGTCGGTCGGGCCCGTAACCTCCGCCGGCAGCGTCCCTGTCTGCTTCGGCAAGAAAGCGACCATCGTTGGGACGGATGGTGACGATCGCCTCGTAGGCACGCCGCGGAGCGATGTCATCGTGGCGAAAGCCGGGAACGACAAGATCCATGCACGCGGCGGGAACGACCGCATATGCGCCGGGGATGGCCACGATCACGCTTTCGGCGGACTCGGTTCTGACCACATCCAGGGTGGGGCAGGCGTTGACCAGGTGCGGGCCTACGGGACTCAAAGAAGTTCACTGGACGAGACCGTGACCAACTTCGTGCGTGGTGGCGCTGACAATGACGCTGTCTATGGAGCGTCTGGGGACGACCACCTGTTCGGCGGGGATGGCCACGATTTCATCTCAGGGTGGCATGGAGACGACATCGCCCGTGGAGGTGAAGGTAACGATCGCGTCTTTCGTAAAGAAGGCGGCACCACGGGCAACGACATCGGCTACGGCGGCCCAGGCGACGATGAACTGCGCGGTTACGAGGGAAACGATGTGCTTTATGGAGGCCCGGGGAACGACAGTTTCGGACTCTACGAGGGAGTAGACGCGATCAACCCGATCGAGCCCGGCGATGACACCTTCATCGGCGGAGTCGGAGATGACACTCTCAACGGTGGTGACGGTTTCGACGTGCTCGATGGCGGTCAAGGCAGCGACGTTTGTCTCCAAGGGGAAGAGTTGGATTCCTGCGAGACTTAGCACGAAAGAGCCCCGGTGCTTGTGGCACCGGGGCTCTTCCTTTTCGGCACTTGGGACCCTTCGTGCTTCACCGTTTCGGCGCCCGAGGGACCAGGTCGGGACGATGGGTCTCGGTGAACCGGTTGGATTCCGCCGTTAGCCCAGTAGGAAGGTGGCTGAATCCTTTGGAGCTTGTGATCGGGCTATCAGCAGCCGGTCACCTCGTGAGGTCCGTCAAACTTAGGTAACAGCTTGGACCACCTCCTTTCTCACGTGGCTCATATGAAAACACAGCCCTCGGCGAACCGGGTTCATTTCGGCCGTTAACAATGGGTAACCTGGGCAACTTCTTTTACTTGTCATTCCCGAGAGGAGCACTCGAATGGGACTACTAGACGGAAAGGTCGCCATCGTCACGGGGGCCGGGCGCGGCATCGGCCGGGACCATGCCCTGGCCCTGGCTGCCGAAGGCGCCAAGATCGTGGTCAACGACCTCGGAGGTTCCGCAGCAGGTGAAGGCTCTGATCAAACCCCGGCCCAGCAGGTCGCCGACGAGATCAAGGCCTTGGGTGGCGAGGCGACGGCCAACTTCGACAACGTCGCCGACTTCCAAGGCTCGGAGAACATGGTCAAGCAGGCGATCGGGGATTTCGGGCGTCTCGACATCCTCATCAACAACGCAGGCATCTTGCGTGATCGCATGATCGTGAACCTTTCCGAGGACGAATGGGATGCTGTCATCGCAGTTCACCTAAAAGGTCACTTCGCTCCGACCCGGCACGCGGCTGCCTACTGGCGGGAGCAGTCCAAGGCCGGCAACCAGATCAACGGCCGCGTCATCAACACCTCCAGCCCGTCGGGCGTGTTCGGCAACGTTGGCCAAGCGAACTACGGCGCCGCCAAGGCCGGCATCGCGGCGTTCACTCAGATCACTGCGCAAGAGCTCGGGCGCTACGGCGTGACGGTCAACTGTCTTGCCCCCAACGCTCGCACTCGTATGACCCAGGCGACGTTCGGCGACATGCCGGCGCCCGAGGAGGGAGCGTTCGATGCGATGGATCCTTCGAACATCTCGCCTGTCGTTGTCGCTCTCTGTTCGGACGCGGCACAGGACATCACGGGTCAGTGCTTCTTCATCTACGGCGGGCTGGTGAACGTGCTCAAGCCGTGGAGCGCCGGAACACTCTTGTCTAAGGACTCCAAGTGGGAGCCGCAGGAGCTCCTCGACAAGCTGAAGTCTGAGTTCCCCAGCGGGATAGCTCCCGGCGGCATGATGCAGGGCATGCTGGAGGCGACCGGAGGACAAGGGGTTCAGCTTGACTGAAATTCTGAAGGAGCTCGAGTTCGATCTGCCGATCGATCAGGAGAAGGTCGTCGAGTTCGCGATCGCGGTCGGCGAAGACAACGTGCTGTGCCGCGACTCAGAGGAGGCCAAGCTCCACGGCTTCCCCGATGTGATCGCACCGCCGACCTTCAGCGTCACGCAGATCTTCCAGGTGTCGCGGGAGGATCGCGAGGCGAAGCTCGGAGCCAACCTCGACTATGCCCGTGTCCTACATGGAGAGCAAGAGTTCCACTACAGGCGACTCCCGTTCGCAGGTGAGACGTTGCACGCGACGATGAGGATCTCCAAGGACTTCGTCAAGGAAGGCAAGAGGGGCGGGAGCATGCGCTTCGTCACCTACGAGTCGCAGTTCAAGGACGATTCGGGTGAAGATGTCCTCACCGCGTACTACACGTTGATCGAAACTTCCAAAGACGCAGGGAGCTGAGTGATGGGTGTACCGCAAACGATAACGATGGATTCGATCGTTCCCGGCATGGAGTTCGGCGAAGTGGTCTTCGGCCCCCTCGAGCGCGAGGACTTCGTTCGCTACGCGAACGCGTCGGGCGACTTCAACCCGATCCACACCGACCTCGGCTATGCGAAGTCCACCGGGGCTCCCGACGTCTTCGCGATGGGGATGCTGCCGGCCGGCTACCTCGCACACGCGGTTTCCGACTGGTTCGGCGGACCGCATCACATCAGGCGCTACAAGGTCCGTTTCACGACACGCGTTTGGGCCGGCGATGAACTCGCCTGCACCGGAAGGGTAGTGGCTATCGAAGACGGTCTTATCAAGGTGACCGTGCAGGCGACCCGTCGCGGCCCAGGACCAGAGGGCTTGGAACTTGCCGAGGACGAGGTCGCCATCGTCGGCGAAGCAGACATCGAGCTACCGGAATAGCTGAAACCGATAGGAGGCCAATCGTGGGGCTCAACACCGATCTCGTAGGCAAGAAGTTCGACATCACCACTTTCGAAGTGACCGCGGATGGGATCGAGAAGTACGCCCGGGCCACCAACGACGAGAACGAGCATTACCTTTCAGGTGATGACGCGGTGGCTCCTCCCGTGTTCGCGGTCGTCCCTGCGTTCAACTCATTCATGACCGCCGGGATGGACCCCGAGCTCGGTGCCGATCTCCTCAGGCTCGTGCACGCCAGCGAAGAGCACGTCTTCCACGGGCCGATCAAGGCCGGCGACGTGCTCACGATAGAGGCCGAGCTCGAGACGGTAGAGGCGAAAGAAACCGGTGAGCTGTTCACGGTCAAGGGCACCGAAACGAATCAGAACGGTGAGCTGGTGGCCGAGGTCCGGGGCACGATGTTCATCCGAGGCTCCGGTTCGGGCTCAGGCAAGAGCTCCGGAGGTGACCAGCCCGAGCGCGAGATCGTCTACGAGGAGACGACCAAGGTCGACGATGATCAGACGCATCGTTACGCGGAGGCTTCCGGCGATCACAACCCGATCCACCTCGACCCCGATGTCGCGCAGATGGCCGGGCTCCCTGGGATCATCCTGCACGGGATGTGCACCATGGCGATGGCGACGAAGGCTGCCGTGAACGGTCTAGCCGGTGGCGACCCGACGCGGATCAAGAGAGTGGCGGTCCGTCTCAGCAAGCCGGTCCTGCCCGGCCAGGAGCTCACGACGAAGCTCTGGAAGACCGGTGAGGGCACCTATGGATTCGAGACCTACAACCCAGACGGCGTGCCCGTGATCAAGGCCGGCGAAGTGGAGATCGCTCCGGCCTAGATCGCCACCCAGTCGGCGGACCAGATACGCCCTCTGGCGCCGGCGAGCCTGAGCTCGGGGGAGCCGTCCAGCGGGACGAAGTAGAGGGCCCCACCAGAGCCTTCGTACCGACAGACGCTCAGTGCCGAGCCGTCCGGCGCCCACGAGGGGCAGAAGCCCGGTGTCAGGACCCGCTGGCCGGTGCCGTTGTTCGGATCCATGATCCAGATCTCTTCTCGTTCGAACGCGAGATAAGTGCCGTCCGGCGACCAGATCGGGTAGACGTCGGACTCCTCGGGAGTGAAAGTCAACTGTGTCTGACCCGTGCCATCGGCGTTCATCACGAACACGTCCTCGAAGCCTTGGTTGACCGAGGCGTGGTACGCGACCCTGCTCTGGTCCGGCGAGAAGCTCGGCGACTCCTCCGAAGAGTTCCCGGTCGTGAGCTCGGTATAGGGATAGGTGCCTTGGCCGTCGCTGGGCCCGATATACAGGTGGTATCTCCGTTTGAAGTCCCCTCCGGCGAACAGGATCTGAGTCCCGTCCTGTGTCCAGTCTGGGTCCCTACCGCGTCCCAGGTCGATCTCTTCTCTGCTGAGGACGTCGATGACTCTCAGAGAGGGAAGGGAGGGGTCTTGATCTGAGGTTCGGGTGAACGCGATGAGCTGTCCGTCGGGAGACCACACCGGGTCACCGTCGTAGTGAGCGTGAGGCGCCCTCGTGAGCCGCCGCCGCCCCGTTCCGTCGGCATCGATCAAGAACAGTGAAGTACTTGCCCTGGCGGGAACGGCGAATGCGATCCGGGCTCCGTCGGGCGACCACACCGCCCCGTATTCGTCTAGGTCCGGCGTCTTGGTGATCCGCTTGGGAGTAGATCTCGCCGGCGCGTCCAGGTCGAGGGCCATCGAGAAGATGTCACCGTTCCCGTTGAATTCCTTGGTGAAGACGATCTTCGCCCGGTTGTCCCCTTGCGCGTGAACGGGAACCAAAGGGGTCATCAGTGACGCGGCCGCGATCGCGGCCAACGCCGTTGTCCTTCGCACGGCTCGAACCTTAGCTTGCGTAGGGCATCCTTGCCTTGCTACCCGAAGCAGGTCTCTCCGAATGTGCTCGTCCGCCAGATCACCAGTGCGACGCCGACTGCGATGACCCCGGCGTAGACGAGACCCGTCCGGCCCCACGACGACTTGGGGTCGGAGCCGGATCCGGCATCGCTGAACCAGCCGAGGGCGAATCCGGCGGCCAGGCCACCGAGATGCGCGAGCCAGTCGATCCTCGGCACCACGAACCCGATCACCATGTTCAGGACGACCACGGTTGCGAGGTTGCGGAGGTAGACGTCCACGATCTGGGACGACCGGCGTTTGTAGAGGTAGGCCACGAGCACTCCGACGATGCCGAAGATCGCCCCGGATGCCCCCACGCTCGCCGCGCCGCAATCGCCGAACGTATAAGAGACGGCACTTCCGAGGAAGCCGGCGATCAGGTACATGCAGATGAATCTCACGGTCCCGAAGGCATGCTCGACGTTCTGTCCATAGGCGACGAGGAAGAACATGTTCATGAAGATGTGCAGGGGGGTCTGCGCGTGCAGGAACATCGAGGTGATCAAGCGGTAATACTCGTTAGCGAGCGCGATCAGCGGAGTGAATGACGCGAAGCGTTCGGTGACAGCGGGCTGAGCGAGCTGCACCAGGTAGATCAGCACATCGATCGCGATGATCGTGAAGATCGCCGGCGCGGTCGCCCTCAGGGCCGACTTCACCTTGGGGATGCTCTTTTTGGCCTCGGCGACGCATTCCGGGCAGTGCTGTCCTACCGATGCTGGGATCGCGCACTGCCCGCAGATGGGCCGCTCGCATCTCGAGCAGCGAAGGCGCGTAGCAACCTTCGGGTGCCCATAGCAATAGGTCTCTTCGGTGGAGGTGGTGTCCAGGTCGCTCACGGCCGCCCATGCTCCCACGAAGGGCGCTTTATCCTGCGCCGCATGTCCGAGCTCGTCATCGCCACATTCAACGTGCATCACTGCGAAGGTCTCGACAAGGTCGTGGACATCGATCGCACGGCGGCCTCGCTACGGGAGACCGGGGCGGAGGTGATCGCCTTGCAAGAGCTCGATGTCGGCCGCAAGCGATCGGGCCGTGCCGACCAGGCCTCTGCCCTGGCCGAAGCGCTCGGGCTCAACGTTTTCTTCCACCCCACGGTGCAAGGGAGCGGCGGGGGTCTCTATGGGATCGGCCTTGCAACGCCGAGCGAGGTCGAGGTGACTCCCGTTGACCTGCCGCGGCTCCGACCAGAAGACGAGCCTCGTGCCGTCCTCCTCGCCGCCGTCGGCGAGCTCACGGTCCTCGCCACCCACCTCTCGGTGAAGCCCGACAGCCGGGTCGCCCAGTTCGAGGCCCTGGCTGAACTTGCCCGGGGGATCGAGGGCCCCCTCTGCCTGCTCGGCGACCTCAACCAGGAACCTGATCCGAAGGGCCCGCTACAGGCCGCCGGCCTGACCGGGCCCCGCCCGCCGGCGACGTTCATCACTGCGCGGCGCCACCTCGACCACATCCTGGCCGGGGGTGGCGCGGAGGTGAAGGAGGTTTGGGCGGTCCCGAGCAGAGCCTCCGACCACCTCCCGTTGGGGGCCCGGGTGAACTTTCTAAGCTCCGGCATCTTTTCCTAGGCCCCGCTGTTAGTATTGTTAATTATTGTGACTGATGTGGTTGGAGGCAATTCCAGGCCCCCCGAGGGGTCTCGTGTGACGATTCGATACATGCTGGGAAAGATGTGGCTCCTCATCGTCGCGGCCTTGCTCCTCGTGTCCTGTGGCGACGCCGAGCGCCCCGCTCCCGCCGTCCCGGCGGCCCTGACCGACCAGATCTCGTCGCTCCAGGAACGTATCGACGTTCTCGAAGCCGATGCCGCTCGAACCGGTGCCCAGGCGGACAAGGTGGCCGATCGGTTGTGGGGGGCGCTCGCCCGGTTGCGCAAGGAGATGAAGGACACCTCGGGTTCGAGCACGGAGGCGGCGGAGGCGGCTCAGCAAGCTCTGGCCGAGGTCCGCGCCGCCGCCGGGGATCTGGCGGTCCTCACGAGTCGCTACGACTACCACCTGCGTCGCTATCACGGAGGCGGTTGATGCGGGATCTCTCCGGCCACACGCTGTCCGGCCGGTACCGGTTGCTCGACCGGATCGCCGGCGGGGGCATGGGTGACGTCTACCGCGGCCACGACCTCTTGTTGGATCGATCGGTGGCGGTCAAGGTCCTTCAGCCTTCTCTCGCGGCCGATGTCTCCTTCGTGGCGCGTTTCAAGCACGAGGCGCGCGCTGTAGCGCGTCTCAACCATCCCAATGTCGTGGCGGTTCATGACTGGGGGATGGAC
>JBKJYP010000052.1:0-5227 GCA_046715695.1 Actinomycetota bacterium
CTGCGGCGAACCGTCCTGGTGGCCGCCGGTGACCCGGTAGGCGCCGTTGTCTTCGATCCTGCCGGCGGGGTCGCTATCGAGGCCGCCGAGACCGTGCGTGGGGTCGGGCATCCCGAGGATGTGCGGCTGCTATTCGATGAAGGGGACGAGGTGGGGACCGGGCAGGTCCACGTATTCGTTGCGGGACACCTGATCGCTACGGTGCCGGCCTCCATGTCGGCCCCAGAAGCGGAGGTTCGCCCAGGAGGATTCTTCGCCGGCCTGCTCCACTTCGCTGCACGGGTCACCGGGAGGATCTCGTGAGCGGGGTCGCCGAGCCCCTCTTCTCCCGGTCCCAGCTCGACGACCGCGTCACCGAGCTCGCGCGAGAGATGGAGTCCTGGTTCGGCGAAGACGGACTGCCACCGATCCTGATAGCCGTACTGAAGGGATCGACGATGTTCCTCGCCGACCTCTTCCGCAGGATCTCCCGAGATGTTTCTGTCGACTTCATGTCGATCTCCGCGTACAGCGCGCGTCCTGGTTCCGGTGTGGTCCAGATATTGAAAGACGTAGAGAGCGACCTGACCGGAAGAGATGTTGTGATCGTCGAAGACATCGTGGATACGGGGCTGACGCTCAACTATCTGCGCCGGTCGCTCGGTGCACGGCATCCGAGAACGCTCCGCGCCGTAACGCTGCTCGACAAATCCGTGCGTCGCATCGTCCCTGTCGAGCTGGAGCTATCGGGCTTTGACACGCCCGACGTATTCGTCGTCGGTTACGGCTTGGACTTCCAGGGCCTCTACCGCAACGTCCCCGATATCCTCGCCGTGCGCGATGTGGCGCGCCTCGTGAACGACCCGGCCCTTCTAGTAGGAGAGCTCTATCGCCGCTAGCTACCCCGGTAACTACCCCCAAGGTGTAGTTTCAGCGCCATGGTGGAGCTGTCTCTGGTTGGTGTGAGGGTCGAGCTTCCTTCCAATCAGCCGATCGTTCTCCTCAAGGAAGCAACGGGGGAGCGATACCTCCCGATCTGGATCGGCGCCGTCGAGGCCACCGCCATCGCCTTCGCCCTGCAGGGCATCCAGACCCCCCGGCCGATGACCCACGACCTCATGCGTGACCTCCTCACCGAAACCGGAGTCGAGGTCGAGAGGATCGTGATTAACGACCTCATCGATCAGACCTTCTACGCGCTGATCCGCCTCCAGGCCAATGGGGGGACCGCCGAGGTTTCGTCGAGGCCCTCGGATGCCATCGCACTGGCGGTCAGGATCTCGGCCCCGATCTTCGCCGACGAGTCCGTCCTGGACCAGGCCGGCATCGAGCTCAAGGACGAAGAGGAGACCGAGGTCGAGAAGTTCCGGGAGTTCCTCGACCAGGTGACTCCCGAGGATTTCGCCGCCGACGAAAGCTAAGCCGAGTGAGCGAAAAACGCGCTCAAGCAGCATTTTCCGCTCACTCAGCGGTCTCGTATCGGTTCCTCAGACCTAAATCTTTACCTCACTGTTGTCGTTGACACGACGCTATCCACAGGCCTACTCTTTCCATCCTCGTAACTACGGGGATGTCACTCCAACGGGGGATCACGGAGGCTTCGATGAGAGAAACGGGATACAGGGGTCCGCAGACGTGCAAGATCGTCGGGATCACCTATCGACAGCTCGACTACTGGACCCGCACCGGGCTCGTCATCCCGTCGGTCGCCGCGGCCACAGGCTCCGGCAGCCAGCGTCTCTACTCCTTCAACGACCTCCTCCAGCTCAAAGTGGTGAAGAGCCTGATCGAGGCCGGCGCCAGCCTCCAGAAGGTCCGCCAAGCCATCGACTACGTCCGCAACCACCTCGCCGACGACTGGTCCAAGGTCACGATCGTGACCGATGGGGCCGGCGTCTATGCCTGCACCTCGGATGCCGAGGTCGTGGACCTGCTCCGCAAGGGCCAGGGTGTCCTCGGTGCGATCGTCGCTGTGGGCAAAGTCCGCGACCAGCTCGCGGGAACTTTGCGCAGCCTCCGTCCAGAGGGCGACGAGATGGGGGAGAATGCGGACCTACCAGCAGACATGGAAGCCGATGTGACTGAGGCAGCCGGGAGGCTAGCCAAGGAGGGGTAGACATATCGCAGACGGGGCCCTTGCTCGACCGCTGACCGAGGCGGTGGTCCTTCCCCATGAAGTAGTTGGCTTCGCTCACAACAGCGAACGACAGTTCGCAAAACTCCTCGACTTCTATCAGATCGACTGGGTCTACGAGCCGACGACCTTTGATATCGACTGGGACCGCAACGGCAATGCCACCCACCGCTTCTCGCCCGACTTCTACCTCCCTGAGTTCGACCTCTACATCGAGATCACGACGCTCAACCAGAAGCTCGTGACCAAGAAGAACCGTAAGGTCCGCCGCCTGACCGCGCTCTATCCGGACGTGAAGTGCCGCATCCTCTACCAGAAGGACTATTTCAACCTCCTGGTGAAGTACGGGCTCGAAGAACCATCCCAAGGGCCTCTCCTCGCTCCGGGCGAGAAGGCCGAGCCCCCGTCCTTCCTAACCCCCCCGATCCTTCCGACCGCTCGCCCAGCCGACCGATCCTTCGTCCGCTAGTCCGGTGGAATCATCCGAGCGGGCAACACCGCTCCTCGACATGCATCGCGAGCTGGGCGCTCGCCTCACCGAGTTCGCCGGCTGGGAGATGCCGCTCCAGTACTCCGGCGTCATCGCCGAGCACACCGCCGTCCGGACCGGGGCCGGTGTCTTCGACGTCTCTCACCTAGGCAAGCTCCGGGTCTCGGGTCCGGGGGCAGGCGATGCTCTCCAGAGGGCTCTGACCGCCGACGTCATCGCCCTCGATCAGGGCAAAGCCACCTATTCGCTCGTCCTGGCCGAGGACGGAGGGGCGATCGATGATGTCTTCGCCTACCGGGTGGCCGAAGACGAGTGGCTGGTGGTGCCCAACGCCGCCAACAACGACGAGGTGGCCGCAGCCATCACCTCCCAGGGCGGCGAGCCGGTCGACGAGTGGGACCGGTGGGCGATCCTGGCCCTGCAGGGCCCTGACTCCTACGAGGTCTACGAGTCCCTGTGGCCCGGAACCGGTGCCACCGATCTGGCGCTCCACACCTGGATCACCACCGATATCGAGGGGGCCGAGACGATAGTGGCCCGGACCGGCTACACCGGCGAGAGGGGTTTCGAGCTCTATGTGCCCTCTTCGACTGCTCCCGCGGTGCTAAGGCGGCTGCTCGGTGCCGGGGTCACCGCGGTCGGGCTCGGGGCCCGTGACACGCTCAGGCTCGAGATGGGCTACGCGCTCTACGGCCACGAGCTCACCCGGGATATCAACCCGCTCGAAGCCGGGCTCGGCTGGACGCTCGCGTGGGACACGCCGTTCGTGGGACGCGAGGCCTTGCTCGAGGTGAAGGAGCGAGGCGTGGCGCGAAAGACCTTCGGGATCGTGTGCCGGGACAAAGGCGTGCCCCGGCAGGGCTACACGGTGACCGCCGACGGTGAGCCGGTCGGGGAGCTCGTCAGCGGCAACTTCTCGCCGACGCTCAAGACCGGGATCGGCATCGCGATCGGTCCGACGGCCTCGATCCCACCCGAGGGAACGGAAGTTGCGATAGATGCGCGCGGCCGGGCCATCGCAGGCGATATCGTCAAGCCTCCGTTCATCAAGTAAGCCATCCACAAGTAGATAAGTAGACGGGGCCCATGGATTTCGTTCCGCACACGCCTGAAGACGACGCCGCCATGCTCGAGGCCATCGGCCTCTCATCGATGGACGACCTCTTTGAAGCCGTCCCCGCAGGTCTCGCCTTCAAGGGTCTCCTCGACGTTCCGGAGGAGTTGTCCGAGGTCGAGCTCCTCGATCACCTCGGCGTCATGGCGGCGAGGAACGGGTCCGCGGATCGACTCGTTTGCTTCGCCGGCGGGGGAGCGTATGACCACCACGTCCCTGCGGCGGTTCGAGCGCTCGCTTCGCGCGGCGAGTTCGCCACCTCCTACACGCCTTACCAGCCGGAGCTCTCCCAAGGGGTACTCCAGGCCATCTTCGAGTTCCAGACCCAGATCTGTGAGCTCTTCGGTCTCGAGGTCGCCAACGCATCGCTGTACGACGGGGCCAGTTCGCTCGTCGAAGCGGTCAACCTGTCGGTCCGCCAGACGGGCCGGGAGAAGGTCATCATCAGCTCCGCGATCCATCCTCACTACGTCGAGGTTCTCAAAGCGTATACCTCAGGTTTAGACCTAGATGTGCAGGTCACGGGCCTGAACGACACCGGTGTGCCCGATTGGGAAGCTATTGACGCCTCTGGTTCCGCGGCCCTCGTCTGGGGGTACCCCAACTTCTTCGGCCGGGTCGAAGACGGTCGAACGGCCTCGGATCGAGCCCACGCTGAGGGGGCCCTGTCGATCGTCGTGGCCGACCCGACGATGCTCGGCGTGCTCGAGTCACCGGGTGAGCTGGGGGCCGATGTGGCCGCAGCCGAGGGCTACGCGCTCGGCAACCACCTCTCCTATGGAGGTCCCTACGTCGGCATGTTCGCCACCAAGCTAGATCTCGTCCGCCAGGTCCCCGGGCGGATCTGTGGGGAGACCCTCGATGCCGACGGACGCCGCGCTTACGTCCTGACCCTCCAGGCCCGCGAGCAGCACATCCGGCGAGCCAAGGCCACCTCCAACGTCTGCACCAACCAGACCCTCATGGCGATCGCCGCCTCGATCCACATGGCCTGGCTCGGCCCGGTCGGTCTCGAGCGCCTCGGCGAGATCTGCATCCGCCGGACGGCCGCGGCCGCGGCCCGACTCGGCGGGATCGACGGTTGCCGGGTCCGCTTCACCGGACCTCACGGCAAGGAGTTCGTGCTCGAGACCCCGATCGACGGCGACCAGCTCGCTCGGTCCCTGGCGGCCCGCGGCTACCTCGTCGGCCCCGCGCTGGGCCGCTGGTACCCCGACATGGGCAACTGCCTCCTGATCGCGATGACGGAGCGAAGGACACAAGACGACCTCACCGGCCTCGCCGAGGCGATAGAGAAGGAGCTGACGGAACGATGAGCGTCGCCAGGCCGCTTGAGCCGTCGGCGGGCACGCGCGCTATCGAAGACGAGTTCCCTCTCGTCTTCGAGCTCTCTCGCCCCGGCCGCCGAGCCTGGTCTCTTCCGGACCCGGGTTTCGGGCCCGAGATCGAAGACGTCATCCCCGCCGACCTACGGAGGAAGAGGTCCCCGGTCCTGCCCGAGGTCTCCGAG
>JBKJYP010000053.1:0-4099 GCA_046715695.1 Actinomycetota bacterium
GCGGCTCCTTCCGAGGCCGGCTACATCACCTGGGGGCAGGCGGGTCTGAGCGACGCCGACGGCCGGCCGATCGAGCATCACATGGTGCATCTCCATCATGCGGTTTGGCTCAATCCCTACGAGAAGGACATGACCTGCCCAAGCTATGAGGGCGGTATCCCTCCCTTCGAAAGGTTCTTCGCTTCGGGTAAGGAGCTGACCCGCATCGAACCTCCCGCGGGCTATGGGTACTTGTGGGATCCAGGGATCTCTCAGCCGTACACGGGTTCGGCTCCATGGTGGGGACTTGTCCTTCACATCGATGGGATGCACGGAGCCGAAGACTTCTACATCGACTTCGATATGGGCTTCGTCCCGAAGTCGGAAGCAGCAGGCATGACCGCGTACCGCAGCTTGTGGCTAGATGTTCGCAACTGTGAATCTGATCCCGTCTATTCGGTCGAGTCCGGCTCCGGCCGACGCGGCAAGCACATCGAGCGGTGGGACTACGCCATGCCCGAGGCCGGCCGCATCGTTGCTTTGGGCGGCCACCTCCATGACGGTGGATTACGGATCGGCCTCGCCAATAAGACCGCCGGGAAACACATCTTCACGTCGCGGGCGAAGTATGGGCTCGAGAGCGAACCCTGGTACCTCACAGGCATGACAACCTGGGCAAGCTCCGATGGTGCTTCGGTCGCTAAAGGCGACGTGCTGTCGCTTAGCGCGGTCTACGACAGCCGCCACGACTGGGATGAAGTGATGGGGATCATGGTGGGAGGCTTCGTCCCGGACTAGCCTCCGGAAGCTGAGAAGTGCTGATAGTCCTGGCCCGAGCTCCAGTAGCCGCCCCAACCCCACCCGACGTCCGCGAAAGCGCGCACGACCGGACCCTTCGCATGTATCAAACCCTTGGCTTTCTGCGATCGATCCGCGTAGGGCGCGCCCTTCTTCGGGCTGGTTGACCCGTCACTCCGTACGTAAGGGTTCTCCACCGGGTTGATGTCGATCGCTCTTCCGTAGGCGTGCTCGGACCAAGACGTTGTCCCTGCCACGAACCGACAGTTGAATGCGGATGTGTTGTCGTGTCGCATCGATCGGTTGTCGTTGGCGTCGTAACGATCGACGAGATACATCCTCCGGATCTTGAAGCTCTCGTCCCACATCACACGGAACGCGCTCACCAGCGCGTCGGTGGCATCGGAGTGAGCCACCAGTCTCCCCATCTGTCTCTCGCCTTCGAAGTCGTGATAGCTGACGCGGATAAGGCGCAGGTCATTGATCGGTACGGGGCACCCTTCGCGCCATGACTTCCCTGTCATGCGATCGGCGAGCTTGGGCGAGATCTTGGAGACATCAGCGAAGAAGCCCTTGGCTGCTGTCGCTCGTGATGCAACGGGATGGAGGGTCGAACCAAGCAACAGGGCGATCGACAGGCAAGCGATCCGGATCGATCTCATGCCCCTACGTTAGCCCGCGATACGGTCGAAGGATGGACGACTTGCAGCATCTCAAGGACCAGGCGCGATTCGTCTGGGCGCAAGGCAACTACCCCGAGCTCGCTAGATTCCTCCTCCCTGCGGCAGCCGATCTGGTCGATTCGAGCGGGATAGGCCCCGGGACGAGCGTGCTCGACGTGGGGGCCGGTGACGGCAACGTGGCGATCACCGCCGCCGCGAAAGGCGCCCGGGTTATCGCGACCGATCTCACTCCTGAGCTGATCGAGCGAGGGAAGGAGCGCACCTCCGAGGCTGGTCTCGACATCGAATGGCGAGAGGCCGATGTGGAGGACATCCCCCTCGAGAGTGACCGTTTCGACGTGGTGACCTCGTCCTTCGCCGCGATATTTGCCCCTCGCGCAGATGTAGCGGTGGCGGAGATGATGCGTGTCGCGCGGCCAGGCGGGCTCGTCGCCATGGCGACCTGGTCGCAGGTGGGTTTCCTCGGTGAGTCGATGGCTAAGGGAGCGAAGTATCGGCCCCCACCGGAGCCGGGGATCGACACACCGGATTCATGGGGAGATCCGGCCATCGCGCGCAGTAGGTTCCGCCCGCATTCGGATGACGTTCAGATCAAGACAGGCGATATCCATTGGCGGTTCGATTCGATCGCACATTGGAGCGAGTGGAGCGAGCTGAATTCTCCTAATCTCGCTGTCGCCAAGGAGATGATGCCCCCCGAGCGGTTCGCTGCTATGCGCGCCGAGTACGAACAGCTCGCAGAGAGATACAACGAGGCGACCGACGGCACGATGGACGTCCCGGCGGAGTACCTATTGATCCTCGCCCGTAAACGAGGCGCAGCCGGGCGGCCCTAGGCCCCCGGATGTAGGCTCGTCTTTGCGAACGGCTAGATGGACTGCGACCGGGCTGAAGGAAGGGACGAGCATGAAGAAGCTGCGTCTGATCGTCGTTAGTGTTGTGCTGGCATTCCCAATCATCGGAGCGGTGGCTTCGCCCGCGAATGCGTGCGTCGATACGACCGACCTCGACGGCTGCGGGAAGATCAACTACATCTGCTCGAAGACGATCACCAAAGGACACAACTGCGTCGGTTGACGGACTCGAAAGGAGAAGGTGGATGAAGATCCGGCTGCTTCTCGTTGCGACCGCGGTTGCCGTTATGGGGTTGTTTCAATACGCGGCACCCGCCCAGGCCACACATAACTGCGGCTTCGACCCGTGCCCGCACCCAGGCGATGTGGTCGAGTACCTCTGCGCCAAGTTCCCCGTTATCAACAAGTACCTCCCTGAGCTCTGCGCCTGGACATGATCTAAGGGGGTTGAGCCGCTCCAGCCAACCGGTTCCCCGGGGTCCTCTTCCACTACTATGAGAGGCTCAAGTGAGCGACTCAATCGAGACCCGGCGACCCAAGTTCAAGGTCCTCCTAGCCGACGACGCATCCATGATGCGAAAGATGGTTCGCATCGCGATAGAGGGACATGATCAGCTCGAGCTGGTGGGCGAAGCAGAAGACGGTGCTCAAGCCATCGAGCTAGCGATACAACTTCAGCCCGACATCATCTTGCTCGACCTGACCATGCCGGTGATGGACGGATTCGAGGCGATCCCCGAGCTGAGGACGAAGGTCCCGACCGCTCGGATCATGGCCTTCTCGGCGGTCGGTGGCGACGCGCTGAATCATGCGGTCTCACTCGGAGCCGATGACTGCCTCGAGAAGGGGGACCTCGTCAAGCTCAATCGCATGCTCGTGAAGTTGGGTGAAGCTGGCCCTCGCCGGGACCCCGCGCTCGAGTTATTGACGGAGCTAACCGAGGACTTCTGGGACCGACGATAGAAGACAGACGCTCCGATCTAGGGGCTGCACGCTCCATCTCACTCATCACCGTTGTGTGGGCGGCGATAGTGACCGTGTTCGGAGGTGTGCTCGCGTATCAGAGCGGGAGCCTTCTGATGTTCGCCTTCGCCGCAACGAATGCGTTGGATGGTGCTGGTTCTCTAGTTCTCACGCTCCACTTCTCGGCTGAGCTCCGCAACGATCACACTCCTCGATCGGAGCGGATCGCTCTGATGGTGATCCTCGGGGGGATAGCGACGGTGGTCACCGTGACGTTGGGCGAGAGCGTCCATCGACTGGTGACCGGTCAGGAGGTCAACGAGTCGCCGTACGGCATCGGCCTCGCCCTTTGCTCGGTCGTGGTCCTGTCCCTCCTTTCCCGCCGGAAGAGGAAGCTGGCCATGCGCCTCTTCAGCAAACCTCTGCGCGCCGATGCACACCTGTCCTCGCTCGGCGCGACGCTGGCCGGGATCACCGTTGCCGGAACGGCAGCCACGGCAACACTGGACTGGTGGTGGCTCGATTCGGTCGGCGCAGCCACCGTGTCTATCTTGGCGGGGATGATCGCCATCGCTATCGCCCGCGACGAACGCTCTTGACACGGGGGTTACCGGTCAGATCTCGAATCTCTCTGTCCAGGAGGACCGCGTACAAGCTTTCCGTCCTGTGTGGGCCTTTCTTGAAAGAAGAACGTCCCTAGGCCGACGTCGAACATCCCTAGGAGGCTTCATGGCTGGGCCGGCAGCTCGCAGCCTCCCGGGTTCGGATTGCCTATCGCCCCACCCGTAAGAATGAAGTCCTTGATCAACTCCTGAACAGCAG
>JBKJYP010000054.1:0-4345 GCA_046715695.1 Actinomycetota bacterium
GGCGGCGGGGCCCTGCACGCGCCCCCCCCCCTCCCGACCTCCGGGCCCCCGGGCCGCCGGGAGAGCCTGGGGGCCGGGATGACCATCGCCATCGAGCCCATGATCAACGCCGGGGGGCCGGGCACCAAGCTCCTCGACGACGGCTGGACCGTGGTCACGGCCGACGGGAGCCTGAGCGCCCACTTCGAACACACAGTGGCCGTCACCCTTGAAGGCCACGAAGTCCTAACCGCCCCCCGCTAGATCTCGCCGAGTGTGTATATAGCGTCGCCTGGCGACGCTCTGAACACACTCAGGGCGTCTACTCGATGGCGGTTCCAGACCCCTCCCAGCCGACCCGTTACCGGGTGGTTGCCCCCGGGTCGTTGCCTGACGAGGACGATCACTGTCCTCGGGCCGTTTCGAGGGTGGCGAAGCATGAGCACTAGTGCTCTGACCTGGTTATTTGGAGTCTAAGTGCCGTCACCCGGTACTTAGACTCCGAAGAAGGCTCCGCCCTCTGATCACGCCCTGAGGCGGGCCCAACTCGTTCCCCGCCCGCCCCTTTGACCTGCTATCCTTGCGAACCGGTTCGGCCTCTGGTAATGCGCGCCCCTGGCAGTCCTTTTAGGGGCGCTTTTCATGGTCCGGGCCCCCCGAGGGAATGGTGGTGTGAAGGCGCGTTGGCAAAGGCTAAGAACAAAGAGAAAGCCTCGGCTTCGGCCAAAGAGGAAGGCATCCAGGTAGAGGGCACGGTTATCGAGCCCCTGCCGAATGCCATGTTCCGGGTCGAGCTGGACAACGGGCACAGAGTGCTGGCTCACGTCTCCGGGAAGATGCGGATGCACTACATCCGGATCCTCCCCGGCGATCGGGTGCTGGTGGAGCTCTCGCCATACGACCTGACACGGGGACGTGTCGTGTACCGCTACAAGTAAGAGAAAGAGAGTCGGGGATCAGATGAAGGTGAATCCGAGCGTCAAGAAGATGTGCGACAAGTGCAAGATCATCCGTCGCCGTGGGCGCGTTCGGGTCATCTGTGAGAACCCCCGCCACAAGCAAGTCCAGGGTTAAGGAGACTTAGTTGGCTCGTATCGCAGGGGTAGACCTCCCTCGGGAGAAGCGGCTCGACATCGCACTGACTTACATCTATGGGATCGGGCCGACCAAGGCCGTCGAGACCTGTGTCGGGGCGACCGTCGATCCATCCACGCATGTGCGCGACCTGACCGATGAAGAGGTCGTACGCATACGTGACTGGATCGGTGCGCAATACCGCGTCGAAGGTGACCTCCGCCGTGAGGTCAACCAGCACATCAAGCGCAAGATCGAGATCGGCTGCTACCAGGGCCTGCGACACCGCCGCGGTCTCCCGGTCCGGGGTCAGCGCACGCACACGAACGGACGCACCCGTAAGGGTCCCAAGAAGACCGTCGCCGGCAAGAAGAAGGCTAAATAGTGGCTGCTCCCAAGAAGGCTAAGAAGACCCGTCGGCGCGAGAAGAAGAACATCGTGCACGGTGTCGCGCATATCAAGTCCACGTTCAACAACACGATCATCTCGATCTCCGACCTCGAAGGGAACGTCCTCTCGTGGGCCTCGGCCGGCAACGTCGGCTTCAAGGGCTCGCGCAAGTCGACCCCGTTCGCGGCTCAGCTCGCTGCCGAGACCGCTTCCCGGCGTGCGCAGGAGCACGGTGTTCGCCGCGTCGATGTCGAGGTGAAGGGACCGGGCTCCGGTCGAGAGACTGCGATCCGTTCGCTGCAGGCCTCGGGCCTCGAGATCCTCGGTATCAAAGATGTCACTCCGGTACCGCACAACGGTTGTCGTCCGCGGAAGCGCAGGAGGGTCTGATGGCGCGTTACACAGGACCCGTCTGTAGGCTCTGCCGACGGGAGAAGCAGAAGCTGTTCCTCAAGGGCACGCGGTGTGAGTCGCCGAAGTGCCCGATCGAGAAGGGGCGCCCGCCTCCCGGCGAGCACGGTCGTGGACGCGTGCGCGAGTCCGAGTACCTATTGCAGCTCCGTGAGAAACAGAAGGCCAAGCGTTTCTACGGGATCCTCGAGAAGCAGTTCCGCGGCTACTACGCCGAGGCGGCCCAGTCCAAGGGCGTCACCGGTGAAGAGCTCATTCGCATCTGCGAATCGCGTCTCGACAACGTGGTCTACCGCTCGGGTCTCGCTATGAACCGACCGATGGCCCGCCAGCTCGTGTCGCATGGCCATTTCCAGGTGAACGGCCGTAAGGTCAACATCCCTTCGTTCCGGGTCAAGCCCGGCGACGTGATCGAGGTCAAGGCCAAGTCCAAGAGTCTCGGCCGGATCATCGAGAACACGTCGTACGCCGAGGGCCGCGAGATCCCAGATTGGCTCAGCCCGAACCTCAAGGACATGCGGGTCGAGATCCGCTCCCTTCCGGAGCGCAATCAGATGGACGTCCCTGTCCAGGAGCAACTGATCGTCGAGTACTACTCGAAGTAACCGGCACCGCCCAGGAACCACCCCAGAACCACCCCAGCACCTTGGAGAGGAGCAGCTAACTACAGAGCGGACGGCCTCGGCCGGACGCCAGAACAAATGGGTAACTCTTGAGAGGCACTCAAAATTGAAGCTTTGAGAGGAGCTGTTTTGGATCTTCTTATCGTTCAGCGGCCGCAGATCACGCAAGATGAGATCTCGGAGCTACGGCACAAGTTCGCGATCGAGCCGCTCGAGCCAGGCTTCGGCTACACGCTCGGCAACTCGCTTCGCCGGACGCTGCTGTCTTCGATCCCGGGGGCCGCGGTGACGCAGATCAAGATCGACGGCGTCCTGCACGAGTTCTCGACCATCGAGGGTGTCACCGAGGACGTCACGAACATCGTTCTGAACATCAAGGGCCTCGTCGTTCGCTCCGAGAACGAGGAGCCGACGAACGTACGCCTCCGCGCCACGGGCCCCGGCGAAGTAACCGCGAAGGACATCGAGGTCCCCGCCGGCGTCGAGATCCTGAACCCCGACCACCACATCGCGACCCTGAACTCGAAGGCCAACCTCTCCATGGAGCTTCGGATCGAGCAGGGCCGTGGGTACGTCGCGGCCAAGGCAGCGGCGAAGGAAGCGATCGGCACTCTCCCCATCGACGCGATGTTCTCGCCGGTGCGCCGCGTGACCTACGAAGTCGAGCCCACCCGTGTCGAGCAGATGACCAACTTCGACCGTTTGATCCTCGACGTCGAGACCGACGGTTCGATCTCTCCCTCCGACGCGCTGTCGGCGGCGGGGACTACGCTCGTCAACCTCTTCCAGCTCTTCGCCGGACTCGGCGAGGGCCCCGGCCTGGACCTCGGTCCGGAGCCCGGTCAGGAAGAGGAGCTCGGCATCCTGGCCACGCCCATCGAGGACATGGACTTCACCGTTCGCTCCTACAACTGCCTGAAGCGTGAAGGCGTAACGACCGTAGGCGAGCTAACCCACAAGACCGAAGAGGATCTGATGGAGATCCGCAACTTCGGTCAGAAATCGATCGACGAGGTCATGGCCAAGCTCGAAGAGATGGGGCTCTCGCTCCGCAAGAAGGAGTTCTAGGAGCCCTCATGCCTACTCCGAAGAAGGGCGCCCGCCTCGGATCCAACCCCTCGCATCAGCGGCTGATGCTCGCGAACCTCGCGCTGTCGTTGTTCGAGCACGAGCGGATCAAGACGACGCATGCGAAGGCCAAGATGCTCCGTCCTTACGCCGAAAAGCTCATCACCAAGGCCAAGGCCGGCAGCATCCATGACCGTCGCATGGTCCTGTCCCTGATCGAGGACCGCGCCGTCGTTCACAAGCTCTTCGCCGACATCGGCCCCCGATTCGCCGAGCGCAACGGCGGCTACACCCGCATCATGAAGCTGGGTCCCCGTTTGGGTGACGGAGCCGAGATGGCGATCGTCGAGCTCGTCGAGGGCGCTGCCATCACCACCCTTATCGAGGGCGAAGAGGCGACAGGTCGGCGCCGTCGTCTGTCGCGACCGGGTCGCAAGCGCGAGGGCCTGCCGGCCGACAAGCCGGCCCGTTCGCGTGCCGCCGAAGCCGGTGCTGCCGGTGCCGGCCTTGGTCTAGAGAAGGTCGACGAGGACGAGGTCGAGGGTGAAGAGGACGCGTCCCTGACCGAAGGTCAGTCGCTCGAAGAAGGAGCCGAAACTCCGGCCGACGGCCCCGACGAACCCGGGAGAGAGCCCGAGCCGCAGCCCGAGGCTGCGCCCGAGGCAGAGGCCGAAGCCGCTCCCGAGCCCGCACCTGAACCAGAGGCCGCACCTGAACCAGAGGCCGCACCTGAACCAGAGGCCGCACCTGAACCAGAGGCCGCACCTGAACCAGAGGCCGCCCCTGAACCCGATGCCGAA
>JBKJYP010000055.1:0-6091 GCA_046715695.1 Actinomycetota bacterium
ACGATGGATCCGTGGATGCCGGAATGTCTTGTCGCTCAAACGGTGGACATCGAGAAGATCAGGAATGGTGACTGGACCAGGGTGAAGAGCGTGGTGACGACGATCGACGGCACGTTCAAGGTGAGGCTGCGTGACAAGCCCGGGAAATACAGAGCCTGGATGGACCCAGTAACGGTCGATGACGGCCAATGCATCTCGGCCTACTCCAGAACCCGCCGCCACGTGCACTGATCGGCTTTTTCGACGGGTTACATTGCGAGGGCCTTTAGAGGGGGTCCTAACGTGCAGAAGCGCGTCTTCGTTTCGCTGTTGTTGGTCGCCGGTTGCCTGACCGGTGGGCCTCTTGTCTCGAGTCCTGTTGCGGCGACCGGTCGTCCCGATCTGCGCGTCTCATCGATAGGGGAGCCTCCTGCCGAGCTTCACTCGGGTCAGGCTTTCTCGATAGCGGTCAAGACGACCAGTGGAGGCGCCCGCCGCGCCCCCGCGTCGGTCACGGGTTTCCACCTCGCCACCGACGCAAGCAAGGGCGCGCCTCGTATCCCCTTCGACGCGACGGTGGCGGTGCGCCGTCTCAGGCCCGGGCGGTCGGCCACGAAGACGGTGTCCTTGACTATCCCGCCTTCTACCGCGGGTGGGACCTATCTGCTGTTCGCATGCGCTGATGCGGACAAGTCGATCCGGGAACGCGACGAGCGAAACTGTATGAGCTCAGGGCCTATCGCGGTGACGGGACCGTCCAGCGATGCGCTCATTGACCAGGCCTTGGCGAGCAATGCCATCACGGAGGATCAGGCACTCACGTACAAGGTGCTCGCTGCGTTCGAGGATCCCCGTCTGCCAGAGGCTTACCGCGGTGAGAGCGAGCTGGCCCCGGACTCGGCGATCCTCTCCGATCTCGCGATGCGCATCGAGGGGCTCGACCCGGAGACGCAAGCCATGCTCGAGCCCTTCCTCATCCCGCCTCAGTACGAGAACAGTTGGTTCAACCGACCCGAGACTGCGCCCGAGCCACAACCCGTCGCGCCTCGCCAGACGCTGCCCACGGCCAGCTATGAGACGCGCTGCGGGGTCGGGAACTTCGATACGTGGGGGTACCTGGATGCGGTCGGTGGGAAGGTTCGGGTCTGGTGGTTGAAGTCGAACGACGCCACCGACCACGCGCGGGCGGCCAAGATGGTTGACGCCATCGACAAGCTCATCTGGCCTCAGTTCACCGCTCTGATGGGCCGCGAACCGTTCGGTGATGGAGGCGGCAGCTCCACGGTGACTTGTCGCGGAGGAACCGACGCGCTGGACATCTCTCTCGTGGATGGGATCGCGACATCCATGACCGGGAGCGGGATCGGAGAATGCAGCGGCACCTGGGCACGCATGCTTTTCGATCGTTCGATATGGACCAAGGGCGACAAGTGGGCTCTGGGCCAGCTCGCCCACGAGATGTTCCACGCCGTCCAATGGTCCTACAAGGTCAAGAACGGATGCCTCGGGCCGGGCGGCGAGTATGAGTGGTTGATGGAGGCGACGGCCGAGTGGGCCGAGGACTACATCTACCCCGACGCCCAGACCGAGTTCCCCTTCGCCAAGTACTACCTCGACGAGCCCTGGCTATCGCTCGATAGTCAGGCAGGGTATGCCGGACGGAACCGGGCCTACGGCGCCTACCTGCTGCCGTTCATGGCTGCGGGAGAAGGTCGAAGGGCCCCACAGATCGTGCGTGAGATGTGGGATGCCACCCCGGCGGTCGGCAGCCTCGAGGCCGCCAAGGCGCCGTTCGCCGCCAACTTCGACCAGCTCTGGAAGGACTTCGCGCTCTACAACTGGAACCAAGGCTCTCTTGCCTATTACAAGAGTTGGGACAGCATGCCGCACACGGCATGGATCTCCAAACAGGAGACGATCGCAGGCACTGTCACCCCTTCGGTGAGTCTCCCTTACGTCTCGTCGATGTACGAGCAGTACTCGTTCGACGCAGACATCACGCGCGTGGAGATCACCAATCCGCAAGCGGGAGTCGCGGATGCCGGCCTTCTGGGGATCATCACGTATTCGGATGGCACGGACAAGTTCATCGATTGGTCCAAACGGTCATCCATCGTCCTCTGCTTGGACGATCCCGAGGTCGAGACCCTTACGCTCGTCTACACGAACAGCAGCATCGACAGGTCGAGCAAGATCACCTTCACGCCCAATCTTGTTGGGATAGCCATCTGCGGTTGCAGCGGGGACACATCTTCTTTCGCCGGCCCCCCTCCTCGCCAGACAGAGTCCTGCACGGCGGTGAACACCATCGTCTACAAGATCGTGAACAACAAGATCGAAACGGGGGAAGGTTTCCGCTCCGAGTTCGATTACAAGGACACGATCACGATCACCGTGAAGATGAAGTGGGTCCCCGACAAGGACATGCTCGCCGGTGGAGTCTGGAAAGACGATGGGTCAACATGGACCGCCTCGGGCCATGTGATCGATACGACCGACTGGAGTGACGGCTTCTGTTCGGGGCATGAGGTGGATGAGCGCACATGGACCGTCGGAGGAGAGTTCGGGGGATCGATCAGCCCACGTCCGGATAGCCCGGACTACACCAAACCGGGGGGCAGGATCGACTTAGCTCAGCTTGTGCTCGGCTGGGAGCCTTCGAACATCTGGACTCTGAGCATGTCCTTCGGTTACCCGACGATTCGCAACCAAACCGGCACCTACACCGGGGATCCTGAACACTGCCGGGACAACTACTCCGACAGCCATCCCGATCGCCTCTCAACGGGACCGACGTGCACGACCAACGACCTCCAGAACGGGAGCGGCATCCTCGAAGGCAAGGCGACGAAGCGCAAGCCGAACGTCGTCGATTTCGCTTGCGCCAAGACCTTCGATTCCACGAACGACAAAGTAGAGGTCAGCGGAAAGCTATTGATCAAACGCTAGGCGTGATCGGCCAAAGCTCGGCCTATCCGCCTTACGAGCCCCACAACCAGGGCATTGCCCATCATGAACGCCCGGCGGGAGTCCGGCATGCCTGCCGTCCAGTTGTCGGGGAACCCATTCAGCCGTTCGAGTTCAACCGGGGTCAGTCGACGAAGAGGTCGCCGACCTTGTTTGACGACATGCTTGAATCTGGAGGGCCCCGAACCACCTTCTCCAGTAAGGATCGTTCGGGAAGGGAGATGAAGCGGCTCTGGAAACGCAACCGGGCCCTCGTTGTATACATAGGTGAATCCGTCGGTCCCGTTCCTCTCTTCTTTCTTGGAACCCTTGAGGTATTCCCATCTGAGTAGCTGTTCTTTTGGGATGTAGAATTCCTTCGGCACCTCATCTGCGGGCACCAGGATGTCGCGGAGCGGCCTAGGCCTCTCTTTGATGGGAGCGACTTGCTCTGTGACGACTTCTCCCTTCCACATGACGCCGCCGCTCTGGAAACGACTGCGCTTGTCTCCGAGGCCGAACTTGTCCGTCAGCTCTACCAACTCGCTGTTGATGTCTTGTCGTGCGCCCTTGATGTAGTCGTCCATCCTGAACATCGGGGCGGTGAGTGAATGCTCTATCGGGAGGGAGCGCGCCAGAACGCCGTCGGTCATCAACCATCCGTGCGGGGTCGTCATTTCCGTGGCCTTGTGAGCGACGATAAAAACGCGGCGGCGACGCTGCGCGAATCCGTAGTCGGCTGCGTTGACTACGCGCCACTCCACGAAGTACCCCATGTGGTTTAGGCACCAAAGGATGATTGCGAAGTCACGACCTCGTTGCTTGGCTGGGGATTTCAGCAAGCGATCGACATTCTCCAGGACGACGTACGAAGGCTGTCTGAGCTCTAGCAGGCGGCAGATCTGCCACCAAAGCGCGCCCTTCTTGCCTTCCATCCCAGAGGCTTGACTTAGCACCTTGGCGACCGAGTAGTCCTGGCAGGGGAACCCCCCCACCAAGAGATCGAAGTCGGGGATGTCTCGATCGCCTCCTTCTGCTTCCTGGAGAGCGACGGCTATGTCCTCGCAGACATGACCCTCGGGTCCGAACCTGTCTACGTAGCAGTCGGAGGCGTGCTGAATCTTGGTGGAGGGCTCCCATTGGTTAGACCAGACGACATCCCAGCCGGCACCTTCGCGACCTTCCCAGTCTGGCCATTGGGGATGGGAGAGTCCTGCGAGGCCTAGGCGGAAACCGCCGACCCCGGCGAAGAGTTCGGCGACACGTCGGCCAGGCTTAGCCGAGATGTTGTTGGAGTTCCTCGATGCCACACCGACCTCCCGCGACCGAATTACATGCTTGTGATTCTACGGCCCGGTGTGTCAGAAACGGGGGGAAGTCGGGTCTGTCCGAACATACAGCCCCCACGAAGGGGACAGTCGGAACATCGGGGATTTTTGGGCAAGCAGACCTTGGCTGCAAGGTCCAGGACGGCCCAGTTCCATAGCTTCTGAGGTCGTTTCGGGCTGACTTCGTCCACGAGGTCCCACAGCTCGTCGTCCACGTAGGAATCCTTGGGTCCCCTGAGCCCGAAGTAGCGGCGATAAACCCTGGCTGAGGTGGCGTCAACGGTTGGATGGCGCTGCCCAAAGGCTGCGGCGGCGGTGGCCGAGGCCGCGTAGCGCCCCACCCCCGAGAGCTTCAACATCATGTCCAGCGAGGTGGGGACCCCACCGAACTCGACGACCTGCTGAGCCATCCGCTTGAGGGTCACTGCTCGGCGCACTAGTCCAAGCGGCCGAATCACGTCCTCTATCTCTTCCGAGGAAGCTTCAGCTAGTGACCTCGCGTCTGGCCAACGCCTAAAGAGCTCCACGTAAACCTTCGCAACGGTTCCGCCGCGCGACCTTTGGACGAGAACCTCAGTAACGAGCAGCCGAAAAGGTTCGGTCTCGTGGCGCCAAGGAAAATCGCGGAGATTGCTCCGCCCCCAGGACAAGAGTCTCCGAACAAAATATCGATTGGCCCTTTCTGAGGACGCAGGCCTTTGGGGCATCGACAAACTCAGCGGGATTCGGCGATCAGCTGAGCGACGAAGGAGGCGTTGAGCCAGAAGGACTTCCGAACGACTTGACCCACAAGAGGCGCTTCTTCGGTGTCCCTGGAGTCCCTTGCCTTCGGCCGAACGTGGATGAATCTCGTCGTTCTGGCGGTTGGAAGTCGATCCGCCCGCCCTTCGGCGATCTCGACTCGGAACATGGTCCACTCGTTCCTGATGCCCTCCAGTTGTTCCGCGGTGGCCTTCCATAAGAATGGTTCGGAGAGCGTCGTTTCGCTGCGGGGTGTCTTTCTGGTTGCCCTGAATAAAGGCACGAAGAGGATCCCCCCCTCGATATCAGCAAGTAGATCGCTGTCTTCCCACTCTTGCTCGATAAGGTCGACGTGGCGGAAATTTCGGAAAGATGTCGATTCATATGGGATGCCGGCTGGCGAGATCGGCACGGTCTTCAGGAGGAGACCCATCTTCTCGAACTCTTCTATAGGCGCTCTCGGAGAACTAGCGCCTGCCGCGAGTCGAACCAGTCCTGCAGCACTTCCTTTCGCCTCGGGCAATGCTTTGCCCAGCCGATGAGCCGCATCTTGAAGAGTGAGGCCCGAGAACTCCTTGAGTCTCTCAGTAACCGTGGGGATCAGAAGAGAGGGGTCCGTGAGACCCAACCTCTCCATTGCAGATTCGTGAGCGATCGAACTCTTTGTGTATCGGAGGAAGAGGTACTTAAGGAAACTTGGCTTAAGAGCGAAGCCTCGTCTCATAGCCGGAGGGGCACCTTTGACTGGCTGAGCAACCAGGTCTTTGGAATTGGTTCCCTTCGGTGCTGCTCCAGCGAAGAAGCCGTCTGTTTCGCTCAATTCATGAGCTTTTCCGTCTCTGACCTTTTCCTGTACGAGAAGCCAGTCCTCGCGGATGAACGCTTCTTCCTCGACGCTTGGGCGCCAGAGGTGTGTGGACACAATCGGATACCTGCTTTTCTCCACCCCTTCGAGGTGTTCAACAAAGAAAAAGAGGATGTCCAGCTTGGCGCGGATGTGCGATGTCTCCCATGTTTCTTGCAGGATCTCCGAGTAATTGAGGAGGGCGATGAAAGTCCGTTCCTTGACGCGGATCGAACCTGGACGACGTATCAGC
>JBKJYP010000056.1:0-15575 GCA_046715695.1 Actinomycetota bacterium
CGCTAAACAAGTTTCCCCCGTTCCCGGTGGAATTTTTTTTTTAGTTACTGTTAGAAGATTTATGTTCTCTTGTGTATTATTCGGCAGCGTAATTTGTGTATATGTTACAGGTGTGCACAAAGGCATGGGTGTGCGGGATAAGGGGGCGGTGGGGGAGCCCGACATCCTCGTCATGACCGCTACGCCCATCCCTCGAACGCTGGCCGTCACGATCTACGGCGACCTCGACCTCTCGATCCTCGACGAGCTCCCCAAAGGGCGCCGGCCGGTCTCGACGACGATCGCGCAGGGCGAAGAGGCGCGACGGGAGGCCTATGAGTTGATCCGCGCGGAGGTCTCCGGTGGCCGCCAGGCCTTCATCGTGTACGCGTTGCGCGAAGAATCCGACTCCGTCGACCTGCGCAGCGCCAAGGCGGAAGCGAAGCGACTCGCTGCCGATGTCTTCCCCGATCTCCGGGTCGCGCTTGTGCACGGCGACATGAAGAGCGTGGACAAAGAGGCCGTCATGACGGACTTCCGCGACGGGAAGAGCGACGTCCTCGTCGCGACCACCGTCATAGAGGTAGGCGTCGACGTACCCAACGCGAGCGTGATGATGATCGAGGACGCGGAACGTTTCGGCCTCGCCCAACTCCATCAGCTCCGCGGTCGTGTCGGGCGCGGCCCCCATAAGTCCTCATGCATCCTCGCGACCGATCTCGATCTCTCGTCGGCTGACGAAGCCTCGGCCACCGCGGCGGAGCGTCTGCAGGCGGTAGCGACACAGCGAGACGGCTTCGAGCTGGCGCTCGTCGACCTCAAGCAACGCGGAGAAGGCCAGCTATTCGGCGCGCGGCAGTCCGGCATGCCTCAGTTGAAGCTTGTACGCGTTCTCCAGCATCAGAAGGAGATAAAGCTGGCACGAGACGAGGCGGAGAAGATGCTCGACGAGGACCCCGAGCTTCGTTCCTACGAGCTCCAGCCGCTCGCCAGGGAGATGCTCGCTCGCTTCCCCGACGGCAGCTTGGAGATGGTGGCCTCCGGGTAGCCCATATAGATGATTCTCTATATTGACAATCGTCGATATATGGCCTAACTTGGGGCCGTGCCTATCCCCATCCAGACCTTAGAGGTCGCCGACAGCTCAGAGCTGTGCTGCGTTCCCCTGTCCTCTTCCAGCCTTTCTGAGGCTGAAGCCGCCGACACTGCGACCTTGTTCAAGGCTCTGGCCGACCCCAACCGAGTTCGGATCATGAACATGCTCGCGACCTGTGGTGAGCCTGTGTGTGTCTGCGAGTTCGTCCCGAGCCTGGGCCTCACCCAGCCCACGGTCAGCTTCCATCTGAAGAAGTTGGCGGATGCGGGGTTGCTGCATCGAGAGCAGCGGGGGACCTGGGCCTACTACACGATCAACACAGAAGCCGTGGACCGTCTGAAAGATGTCGTGACCCTGGGAGGTAAGTAGATGAGCGCAACGCGGGACGAAGTGAGGGATCGCTACGCCGAGGCCGCCAACGCGGTGAAGGAAGGTGTGCGCGAGGGGGCTCAAGCCTTCGAGACAGATTGCTGCGGAACCGATTGCTGCGGCGGAGCGCCTAAGCAGGAAGTGTTCGGGCCGGGTCTCTACATCGGCGACAGCACGACCGAGACGCTTCCCGACGCGGCGAAGCTGGCGAGCCTTGGATGTGGCAACCCGACCGCGGTCGCCGATCTAGCCGAAGGTGAAACGGTGCTGGACCTCGGTTCCGGCGGCGGCATCGACGTCTTCCTGTCTGCCAAGCGTGTCGGCCCTACCGGCTTCGTATACGGACTCGACATGACCGACGAGATGCTCGAGCTCGCGAACAGGAACAAGGAGGAAGCCGGCGCGACGAACGTGGAGTTCCTCAAGGGCTTCATCGAGGAAGTGCCGCTGCCCGACTCGACCGTCGATGTCGTGATCTCGAATTGTGTGATCAACCTGTCGACCGACAAGCCCGCCGTGTTCGCGGAGATGGCTCGTGTCCTGAAGCCGGGAGGCCGCCTCGGGATAAGCGATGTGGTCGCGGCCGACGATCTCAGTCCCGAGGAGCGTGCCGAACGAGGCAGCTTCGTCGGCTGCATCGCCGGAGCCCTTTCGTTCGCCGAGTACAAGGCGGGCCTTGCCGGGGCCGGTTTCGATGCGATCGACATCTCGCCTACCCACTCCATCGTCGATGGGATGTTCAGCGCGATCGTCAAAGCCACCAAGCACTAGCATCCCAAGATGCACCGAGTCGCCAGGCGCGAGTCACGGGTAACGCTGCGAGCGACCGCGGAAGGGGGAGAGGCCCGGCCGCTAGTGCTCTTCATCTGCGTGCACAACGCGGGACGCTCACGGATGGCCGAGGCGTTCCTCGAGAAGTTTGCCGGTGACCGCTACGCAGCCGTATCCGCGGGCTCCGAACCTGCTGCCGCCCCTCACCCCGAGGTCGTGGCGGCGATGGAAGAGGTCGGCGTGCCGCTCAGCCCGGGCCCGGGCCGGATGCTGAGCCCCGAGTTGGCCGAGTTGGCCGCAGCGGTCGTTTCGATGGGCTGCGGGATGACCGAGGCATGCCCCGCGCTCGTGATCCCAGCCGAGGACTGGGATCTGCCCGATCCGAAGGGGAAGAGCCTTCAGGAAGTGGCCGAGATCAGGGACCGGATCGAGATGAACGTGCGCAACCTGGTTGCTCGGCTGGACCGGGCGAGCGCTGATTCCGCCCCCTAGAAGGGGCCGAGTGGCCGGTAGGGGCGCCGGTTGAATATTCTTTAGGACATGCGTGTTATCGCGGGTAAGGCCAAAGGCCATCGACTGAAGTCCCCGGGACTCGGTACGCGCCCCATGACGGACCGGATGAAGGAGTCCCTTTTCTCTTCCCTGGGCGACTTCAAGGGCCTGAAGGTGCTCGACCTCTATGCCGGCTCTGGTTCCCTCGGTCTGGAGGCTCTTTCCCGCGGAGCGACGTCCGCCCAGTTCATCGAGAACGCACGGGAAGCGATCGTGAAGCTCGAGCAGAACATCGAGATCACGAAACTCAAAGCCAAGTCCAACATCAACTGGGCCGACGTGAAGACCTCACTCCGGCTGGGCGCCGATCGCCGCTACGACGTGATCTTCCTCGACCCCCCGTACGCGAACTCCGTGTCGTCGGTCCGGGAGGATCTGGAGTCGATCGTCACGGGCGGTTGGCTGTCGGATAAGGGCCGCATCGTCGTCCACCGGCCCACGAAGGAATCCCAGCTGAAGCCCTTCGGGCTCACCATGATCTCGGAGAAGGATCACGGAGGTGCCCGGATCCTCGTCTTCACCCACGAAGAAGAGGACTAACCACTGAGCGGGGGCCGGCCGTCGTGCACCTAGCCCTCTGCCCGGGCTCCTACGATCCTCCGACCAACGGACACATCGACGTCATCGAGCGCGCCGCGCGCTACTTCGATGGTGTCGTCGTGGCCGTCATCGCCAATCCGTCCAAGGAACCGCTCTTCTCGCTCGAAGAACGCAAGGAGCTCCTGGCCGAAGCATTGTCGGGCGTCGAAGGGGTGGAGATCGCCTCGTTCGATGGGTTGCTCGTCGACCTCGCCCGCGAGCGAGGCATAAAGGTCATCGTCAAGGGCCTCAGAGCGATCTCCGACTTCGAATACGAGCTGCAGATGGCCCAGATGAACGCCACGCTGGAGCCCGGCCTGGACACCCTGTTCGTAACGGCGAACCCCGGATGGGCCTTCCTTTCCTCGAGCCTGGTCAAGGAAGTGGCCAGGTTCGGGGGCGACGTCGAGGGCCTGGTCCCCCCTGGGGTGGCCCGGGCGATGAAACAGGCATTCTCCTAGGTTCTCCCACCTCCGAGGCCAGGTTTTTCCTTCCGGGCCCGGGTTGCGCTAACCTGATTGGCGACGTTCCAGCAGGGCGACGAGGTAAGCGGACGTCACCGTTCAGGTTAGGCCCCCTACGTGGGGGCCGGTAGGAAAGGGTGCAGATGGATCTGATCGAGCGCATCGACGAGATGCAGGTTCTGATCGAGGAAGCGAAGTCGGTTCCTCTTTCGAGCAGCGTCGTGATCAACCGTGATGAGTTCCTAGAGGTCCTCGCACATCTCAAGGAAGAAGTACCCGAGGAGATCCGCCAGGCTCGCTGGATGTCGCGCGACCGCGATGAGCTCCTCGAGCGTGCTCGCAAAGAAGCCGAGCGCATCGTGCTCGAGTCCCGCGAGCAGCGAGATCGTCTTCTGTCTCGAACCGAGATCGTCCATGCGGCCGAGCGTGAAGCCGAGCGCATCATCGACGAAGCCAAAGAGCGTTCGGCCAAGCTCCGCGTCGAGGCTGAGGACTACATCGACCAGAAGCTTGCCGCATTCGAGATCCTGCTCACCAAGACGATGAGCACCGTCCACCGTGGCCGGGAGCAACTGCGGGGCAACAAGGGCAACGGTCAGCCGGCTCGGGTCGAGATGCCCGCCGACAACGGCATGCCCTTCGATGCGGAGTTCAGCCAGCCCCGCGTATAGAGCCTGAAGAGCTCGGACTTCCAGATTCCAGAATCTGGGAAATAGGGCCTTTCTGGTATCATCTCTGAGGCCCGGCACGCTGTGCCGGCACTCCAATACGACGTTTTCGAGGCTGGTTCGCGCGTGCAGGCATTCCTAGTACCAATAGTCGAGGTCCTGGATCGTCCCGGGACGCTCAAAGACATCGATATCTCGGCGCCACTTCCCGGCGTGGGGAACCCTCTCGCGTCCGTCCCCGACGAGAACGTCTCGGTCCAAGGCCGGGCCGAAGGGGTGCACGAGGGGATCCTCGTGACGGGTCAGGTGCTCGCAAAGATGGAAGCCCGCTGTGCCCGGTGCCTGGACGAGCTTCCCGGCGATCTCGAGGTCCGGGTGTGCGAGCTCTTCGCCGGGCCCGATCACCTGCCCGAGAAGGGCGAGGACATCTACGAGGTCTCGGGTACGAACATCGACCTCGAGCCGATGGTCCGAGATGCCCTGGCGCTCGCTCTGCCCCTGAACCCTCTCTGCTCGGCCGACTGCAAAGGCCTCTGTTCCGGCTGCGGCGTCAACCTCAACATCACCGAATGCACCTGTGTAACCGATGAAGTCGATCCTCGATGGGCGGCCCTGGATGAGCTCCGGGCCAAGCTCGAGGCGAGCTGACAGGAGGACCGATGGCAGTTCCCAAGCGTCGAAAGACGAAAAGCAAGATGCGTATGCGCCGGGCTCACTGGCGTACCGAGGCCCCGACGTTCTCGTCGTGCCCTCAATGCCGGCAGCCCAAGCTGCCCCATCGGGTGTGTCCGAACTGTGGGCAATACGCCGGTCGCCAAGCAGTAGAGACGGAGTAGGTCGATCACAACTCTTGGTCAGATCGGAGTCCCCGAGACGGGCGGGGCGATATACGACGCAGCCCTCACACACCGTTCCTTCGCGTTCGAGAACGAGATCGAGGATCACAACGAACGGCTCGAGCTCGTGGGTGACGCCGTGTTGGGCCTTGTCGTCGCCGAATACCTGTACGAGAACCATCCCCGCATGGCGGAAGGTGAGATGGCCCAGGTGCGCGCCGCCGTCGTCAACTCGGTCGCTCTCGCCGAGCTCGGCCGAGAGCTGGGCCTTGGTGAGCACCTCAAGCTTGGCCGCGGCGAGGACGCGTCGGGGGGCCGCGACAAATCGTCGTTGCTCGCCGACGCGCTCGAGGCCGTGATCGGCGCCGTCTACATCGACCAGGGATACGAGATCGCTCGCAAGGGCATCCTCGAACTGTTCGGTCCGCGGGTTGACCAGGTCTTGGAGCGTGGTGACGCCGGCGATCCCAAGTCCGCCCTGCAGGAACGCGTCGCCAGGGGCGGGGCGACCTTGCCCATCTATCGGGTCGTCTCCAAAGGCCCCGACCACGACAAACGCTTCTCCGCTGAGGTCTTCATCGAGGGCCGGCCGGTCGGCGCGGGCTCTGGCCGGACCAAGAAGCAGGCAGAGCAAGCCGCTGCGGAAGCTGCTCTACAGGTGCTCGATCTGGAATCGGAGAGGACAGACGATGCCCGAGCTTCCTGAGATCGAGATCCTTCGCCGGGATCTGGAGAAAGAGATCGTCGGCAGGCGGATAAAAGAGGTCGATGTTCGCCCTGGTTCCAACGCGATGAAGATCATCCGTCGCCATGGACGCCGCAAGGAGCTGCAGGACCTGCTCGGAGGAGCCAAGGTCGATTCCGTCGATCGCATCGGCAAGGCGCTCGTATTCCGCTTCGATAACGGCAAGGCATTGATCGCCGATCTTGCCGATGCCGGTGGTCTCTACAAGACGTCGGCTTCTGACACCATGGTCACGAACACGCACATCGTGTTCAGCTTCACGATCGGTGGCCAGCTCAGGCTCGTGGATCCCCTGAAGACATCCGAGATCTACGTGACCGAAGCGGATGCCATCGCCGATGAGCTCAAGTCGGATGCCATCGACCCCCTCGAGCAGCAGCTGACCTGGAACCATTTCTCGGCCCTGCTCGATCAGAAAGCTCAGCCGATGAAGGAGGTCCTCACGGACCAGGGGTTCATCGCCGGGCTGGGTGACGTCTACACCGACGAGATCCTCTGGACCGCAGGGATCCGTCCGGACCGCCCCTCGGACAAGCTCACGTCTCAGGATGTGCGGCGGATCTATCGGGGCCTGATCGAGGTCCTCCAAGAGGCAGTGAAGCTCCGTGGCACCACCGTGGGCATATCGGATTTCAAGGACCTGCACGGTATCCCCGGGCAATACCAGCTCGAGCTCAAGGTCTATGAGCGTGAAGGTGAATCTTGCCGGCGCTGCCGCAACGCCATCGTCAAAGAAGAATTCGCCGGGCGGGTCACGTATCTGTGCCCGCAATGCCAGTCGTAAGCACTCATCCAATGAGGGCGGCCGCTCTAGTTTCGGGAGGAACAACGTAGGTGGAAGACAGGACTCGGGTTCATGTGTTCGTGTCGGGCGACGTCCAAGGCGTGCTTTTCCGGCAAGCGATCGCCGACAAGGCGACCGAGCAAGGGGTCGCCGGCTGGGTGCGCAACCTGCCCGATGGCCGGGTGGAAGCCGTCCTCGAAGGCCCCCGCGACGAGGTCTACCGCGTCGTCGGCCTCTGCCGGGCGGGCCCCAAGGGGGCTCGGGTCGCCGGCGTCCAGGTCGACCGCGAACCACCCAAGAACGAGAAGACCTTCAAGATCAAGTAATCCCGTCGCTGAGTGAGGGATTTCCGTCACCCAGTAGCGCTATTTACGCGCTCAGCAGTTATCCACAAGCCAAGGCCGCGAGACCGCGCAAATATTGCCGGGGTGGGGCCCCTTGCTCAGGCTAGGTTGATTCCATGTTCGTGAAGTCGCTCCGGCTCGCCGGATTCAAGTCGTTCGCGGATCCCACCACTCTGGAGTTCGAACGCGGCGTCAATGTGATCGTGGGCCCCAACGGCTCCGGCAAATCCAACATCGCCGACGCTCTGTCGTGGGTGCTGGGATCCCAGGCTCCATCCAGTCTGCGTGGCGCATCGATGGAGGACGTGATCTTCGCCGGCTCGGCGAACCGTCCCCGGCTCGGCATGGCCGAGGTCGTACTGACCCTTGATAACTCGACAGGTGTGCTGCCCATCGACCTCACCGAGGTGACCGTCTCGCGTTCCACCGATCGAGCGGGGGCGAGCGAGTATCGGATCAACGGAGTGCCGTGCCGGCTCCTCGACGTCGCCGAGTTGCTGTCGGACACCGGCATCGGCCGCAGCATCCACACTGTCGTCAGCCAAGGTCAGCTCGATGCCGTGCTCGAAGCAAGGCCCGAAGAGCGCAGGGCCTTCATCGAGGAAGCCGCCCAGATCGGCAAGCACCGCCGTCGCAAGGACCGGGCGATCGCCAAGATCACGCGCGTCGACGACAACCTCACCCGCCTCAACGACGTGCTCGAGGAACTGCGTCGCTCGCTGCGTCCTCTGAAGCGACAGGCGTCCGTCGCGGCCCAGTACTCCGATCTGCTGACCGAGCACCGTGAGCTCAAGCAACGACTGGCGGCCACGGAGCTGGTCCGTCTAGCGGCGGAAGCCGTCGAGGCCGATGCCGAAGCCGAGGTCCGCCGTGCCGGTTTGTTGGAGGAGGAGCTCGCTACCGTCCGAGCCCGGCTCGAAACCGGCGTCAAGGAGAAAGAGGTCCTGGCGAACTCTGCCGAGTCTGCACAGGACACCGCATACAAGCTGCGTCGTGGTTCCGATGGGCTCGCGGGCCTGGCTCGCCTCGCATCAGAGCGAGCCGAACGCATCGGCGCGCGCCTTGCCGCGGAAACTGAAGAGGGATACCGCGAGCGGATCCGTCTCCTCGAGAACGACAAGGAGCGCTGGGGGGCGGAAGCAGCGACGCTCGGGGCTACGGCCACCGAACTGCGTGACAAGGCCGTAACGCTGGGGGCCACTCGTCTGGAGACGGAGGCCGCCGCCGATGCGGCGGATCGTGGTCTCTCGGAAGCGCGTAGCGCCGAAACGACAGCGGCCCAGGCTCTCGTCCGTGCCGAAGGCAGCGAGGCTGCGGGCCGGGCAACGCTCGGTGCTGTTCAGGCTCGGGTCCAGGCTGTCGAGGAGCGCCGTCAGGCGACATCGAGCGCGGCAGCGGGCGACGCCGAGTCGGTCATCGCCACCGAGAATGACGTCCGAGTCCTGGAGACCGAGCTTGATTCTGCCGCCGAGGTCGCTGCGGACGCCGAGACTCGGATGGAAGGAGCTCGCGAGCACGCCGACGCCCTGAGAGCAGGCTTGGGCGCACGTGAGTCGGAGGCTGCGGCCGCTCTCGCCCGGCGCGATGCATTGACCGAGGTCAACGATCTCCTCCACGACATCCCCGGGGCTCAAGAGCGGATAGCACCACTCCTGCACACGGCCACCGAAGCCGCGACGGTTGCCAGCTCCTCGGAATCCGATGCCCGTCGGCTCGTGGAAGAAGCCGAAGCGGCTGTCGAACGTCAATGGGCCGAGGTCGGCCGGCACGATCAAGAGCTCAAGAGACTCGATGCTTTGATGTCTGGCGCGGCCGAGCGACTGGCCGGAGCCCGGCGCCGCAAGGAGACACGCGAGATCGAGCTGGCTGCTCTCGATGAGGAGCTTGCCCGATCCCGCGATGCCCTCGCTGCCGCGGAGACCGCCGCGGCAGAGGAACGGGCGCAACTGCCGCTGTTCAAAGAGAAGGTCGAAGATGCGCAGGCAGAGCGCGGTCGGCGGGAGCAGGTTTCAGTTTCTGCACGTGAGGCCGCGCGAGCCGCAGCCGGTTCTGCGTCGGAGGCCGAGGCCGAGGCTCGTTCGGCAGAAGAGCGTGCTCTTGCGGCCAACCTGCGTGTCGAGGAAGCCGAAGCTGGGATCGCAGACGCGCAAGCGGCGTTGGCCGGATTGGGTGAGCTGCGGGAATCCCTCCAAGCCTCCCGTCGCCGCGCCGAGCGTGTTGCAGCCACCGCGTTGCTCGCCGCCGACACCTCTAAGGTGTGGGCCGACCAGTCCGAGATCCGAGCCGCCGAGGCGAGGACCCGGGCTCGCGATGCAGACCACCGCCTGACCGAGATGCACCAGCGGGAGACTGAGCTCGCTCGGAACCTCGAAGAGGTATCGCGTCGCCGGACCCAGGCCGAAGTTCGACGGGCCGAGACACGTGCTCGTTCCGCCGCAGTCGCCGAGCGAGCCCTCGACGAGTGGGGCCTCACACAAGCCGCGCTGATGTCTATGGACGGCTTCGGAGCCGACGAGGAGAACGAGGCGCGCACGAGGGCCGAGAAGCTAGAGCGCGACATGAAGCGGATGGGCTCGGTCAACCCGAACGCCGCCGTCGAATACAACGAGATGGCCGAACGCGAGCAGTTCCTCGTAACCCAGATGGAGGACCTGCGCACGTCACGCCGGGATCTCATGAAGATCGTGCGAGAGGTCGACGAAACGATCACCCAGGTCTTCGGCGAGGCGTTCGCCGCCGTCTCCCGAGAGTTCGAGACCGTCGTGAGCCGGTTGTTCCCCGGCGGAAGCGGCCGCCTCAAGCTGACCGACCAGACGGATCTGTTGAACAGCGGCATCGAGATCGAGGCCCGGCCCCCGGGCAAGAACGTCAAGAAGCTCTCGCTGTTGTCCGGTGGCGAACGCTCACTCGTTGCGCTCGCTTTCCTGTTCGCGATCTTCCGTTCCCGTCCGTCGCCCTTCTATCTCCTGGACGAGGTCGAGGCGGCTCTCGACGACGTGAACCTGAGCCGCTTCCTGGCATTGATCCAGGAGCTCGAAACCCACGCCCAGGTCATGATCGTCACCCACCAGAAACGCACGATGGAAGCAGCCGACGTCCTCTACGGAGTGACGATGGCCGGCAACGGCGTTTCGACAGTGATCGCCAAGAGGCTGACCGAAGTCGCCGGTTAGCTCAACCTCAAGGGGTTCGGATTGATCGTGTCCGACGCCCAGTCGACCCCCTGACCCAGCTCTACTTCCAGTGCCTCCAGGGTTTCGTCGGAGACCACCGCCTGCACGCATGCGTGTGAGCCGCCTATGTAGGTGCTCTGGAAATCGACCTCCGTTGCGAGGCACCAAGCTCGGTCATCTGGCCACCAGAGAGAGGCCGACTGGAACTGGAAATCGGGCCAGAAGCTCTCGGCAGCCGCTTCGATCGGGCCCTCGAAGAGGAAGTAGGCGCGGCCCGGCAACTCGAAGCGCGGCGCCTTTAGCGCGTCGGAGCTCAAGCCACCCCATCCCTCCCAGACTGCGAACCAGCAATGCTGGGGGGTGGATGTCCGTGGGGACAACACACGGATCAATCGGCGGGCGAGTTCCTCGTCGAGCGAGCCTTCTTCGGGGGCCGAGTCCCAAACCAAGCTTTCGCCTGATCTGTACGCGTCGTTGATGTTATGGATCTCTTCCGTGAACGCGATGTGTGGCCACTGGGCAGCTGGATGGAAACGGCGGTTGGTCGATCCGGCGATCTGCGCCCATCGGACCTCTTCTTCATCGTCAACCCCTCGCCCGGCTGGGTGGAACACACGGGCGTAGGCCTCGTAACGATCAGGCAGGAGTGAAGCGACGCTCTCGGCGAAGCCATGGGTTTCGTCCCTGATCCAATCGGCGGCCTGTGCTGATGTGGCCGGCCTGAGTTTCGCCATGTCGCAACTCTATCGATGCGCCCTTTGGAGGCCGAAAGGTCGTTTAGCCTCTCGGGATGCCTGAAGGGATCGTTCCTGAGCTTCTAGCCGTCGGCGCCCTCCTTCTGATCATCGGAGGGGTGTTCTTCTTCGCCGGGCGCAAGAAGGCAGCTCCACCTCCAACGGAGGCTCCGGCTCCTTCCGTTATGGAGCCGATCGTCATCCCCGAGCCGATCGAGGTCGAGCAGGCGCCGTCCGTCGAGGAAGCGATCGTTGAGAGGCCATCGCTTCGCGACCGTCTGGGCAAGACCCGCAAGTTCTTCTCCGACCGGCTCCTCACCGCCTTCAGCGGGGGGGTCGACGAGGACACGTGGGACGACGTCGAGGCCGCGCTCATCCAGGCAGACATCGGCGTGAACGTGGCGACCAAGATCACAGAGGACCTGAAAGAGAAGGCGAAGACACAGCGCGTAACCGGCCCAGAGGATGTCAAAGCTCTTCTCGCCGACGAATTGATCTCGCTCTTCGACGGCGATCTGTCACGTGCTCTGAGCTTCGCCGACGAGGGCCCGACGGTCTGGCTAGTGGTGGGGGTGAACGGCACGGGCAAGACGACAACGATCGGGAAGCTCGCTCGCACCGTGACCGATTCGGGTCGAACCGTTGCGCTCGCGGCCGCGGATACCTTCCGTGCTGCTGCCGACGAGCAACTGGATGTCTGGGCTAAGCGATCGGGTGCGCAGCTGGTCAAACATCAGCCCGGTGCCGATCCCGGTGCCGTCGCTTACGACGCGCAGGCTTTCGCGCGTGCTCGCGGTATCGACGTGCTCATCGTCGATACGGCGGGACGCCTCCATACCAAGACGCCCTTGATGGACGAGCTGTCCAAGATCCGGCGCGTGATCGAGAAGGAAGCGAAGGTCGAAGAGACGCTTCTCGTGATCGACGCAACCGCTGGTCAGAACGGACTGGTGCAAGCCAAGGAGTTCGCTCAAGCCGCCGGTGTCAGCGGCATCGTCTTGTCGAAGCTGGATGGAACCGCGAAGGGTGGCATCGCCCTAGCGATCGAAGAAACGCTCGGCATCCCCATCAAGCTGATCGGAGTGGGGGAGGGGATCGAAGACCTCGAACCCTTCGACCCCAAGACGTTCATAGACGCGCTCCTTTCGTGAGCAAGAAGATCGTCGTCGCCGGCGGGACAGGCTTCCTCGGGCGACACATCTCGAGGAAGCTGCTCGATGCCGGCTTCGATGTCACCGTGTTGTCGCGCCACCCCGAGTCGGCCTCGAAGATCCCCGAGCTCGCCGGGGCAAACGCAACGAAAGGTGATGTGACCGACGCCGGTTCCCTGACCGGGACGCTCGAAGGGGCGTTCGGGGTCGTCATGGCGGCGCAGTTCTCCAACCACCCGGTAGAGGTCCCGCGCAAGGGGCTGACTTATGACAACTACGACCGGCGGGGGACCGAGAACCTGCTGGCCGAAGCGGATCGCGCCGGCGTGCAACGGTTCTTCTATGTGAGCGGTGCGGGCGCGAACCCCTTCAGCGACAAAGCCTGGTACCGAGCCAAGGGCCGTGCGGAGGAGGCGATCACTTCGAGCGGCCTGACGTATGGGATCCTGCGACCGTCATGGGCCTACGGACCAGAGGACCGCGCCCTCAATCGGTTCGAGCTCATCTCTCGTTTCTCGCCCGTGATCCCGCAGCTCGGGGTGAAGCCGCAGAAGATCATGCCGGTCTATGTGGAAGACATCGCCGACGCAGTTGCGACCATCTTCTCGGACGACGAGGCCTGGGGGCGGGTCTACGAGATCGGGGGCCCGGATGTCTTGACGATGCACGAGGTCATCGAGACCCTGCTCGAGGTGTTGGGGCGCAAGCGGCTCATCCTTCCCCTGCCGGTCGCGCTCCTCAAGATCACTACGGCCCCCCTAGTGGCCCTGCCCAAGCCCCTCATGACGCCGTTCGGGATCGAGTTCGCCGTTCAGGACGGGCTGGTCGATAACTCCGCGATCGAGTTGCTCGGCATCAAGCCGCGCCCACTCCGGGCCGGACTAGAGGATTATCTAGTCCGATGAGACCCGACCCAGGCCCCCCGCCCCTCCCCGAGAAGCTCCGGATGCCGCTGCGCATCGGCTCGGCCGTTCTCGCCTACGTGATCTATCGGGTGCTCGAGTCGAAGAGCTTCGTCGGCGCGATCTTCATCGCGGTGGGCTTCATCATCATCGACTGGGTGATCATCGACTACATGACGTTGAGGGCACGAGAGAGGTCGGGCCTGATGTCGATGGGGAGCATCCTGTTGGGCTTGGGTCTCATCGCGGCCGGCATCTTCCAGATCGTTCGTTGATGTTCGACTCGCTCTCCGGTCGCTTCGACGACATCTTCACCCGGCTCCGCTCTCGTGGCCGGCTCTCGGAGAAAGAGGTCGATGAGGTCCTGCGCGAGATCCGCCTCGCTCTCCTAGAGGCAGACGTTTCGCTGAAAGTCGTCAAAGCATTCGTCGCCGATGTGCGCGAGCGCGCGGCGGGGGCCGAGCTGCATAAAAGCCTCACCCCGGCACAGCAGGTGATCAAGCTCGTGCACGAAGCTTTGGTCGACGTGCTCGGCCGCGAGGCCGCCGGCCTCGAGCATTCGTCGAAGCCTCCACGCGTCATCCTCATGGCAGGTCTCCAGGGTTCCGGTAAGACGACAGCGTCGGCCAAGCTCGCCAAGCTCCTGAAGGGACAGGGCCGCCGCCCGATGATGGCGGCAGCCGACCTACGTCGGCCCGCCGCGATCCGACAACTACAGGTACTGGGCCAACAGATCGACGTCCCCGTCTACTCGCAGGAGGGCACGCTGGATGCTCCTGGGGTCGCAGGTGGTGCTTTGACCGAGGCGACCAACGAGGGCTATTCCGATCTCATCGTCGACACCGCCGGACGGATGCACGTCGATCAGGAGCTCATGGCAGAACTCACCGATGTAGCGAAGGCCGTGAACCCGACCGAGATCCTTCTCGTTTGCGACGCGATGACCGGGCAAGACGCGGTCAACGTTGCCGAGTCCTTCCTCGAGTCGGTCGATGTCACCGGAGTTGTCCTCACGAAACTCGATGGTGACGCTCGCGGTGGCGCCGCCCTATCGATGGCATACGTCACCGAGCGTCCGATCAAGTTCGCGGGTGTCGGCGAGAAGCTCGGTGATCTCGAGCCGTTCTATCCCGATCGCATGGCGTCTCGCATCCTCGGTATGGGTGACGTTCTCACGCTGATCGAGAAAGCGGAGCAGGTCTTCGATGAGAACGAAGCGCGCAAGATGCAAGAGAAGATGCGCAAGGCCGAGTTCACCTTCGAGGACTTCCTCGGCCAGCTGCAGGCGATCAAGAAGATGGGGCCCCTGTCACAGGTCATCTCGATGATGCCGGGCATGAACAAGCTGCCGATGGGTGGCGCCGACATGGACGATCAACTGCCGAGGGTCGAGGCGATCATCCAGTCGATGACACCGGTGGAACGCAACAACCCGCACCTCATCAAGGGGAGCCGCCGCAAGCGGATCGCTGCCGGATCGGGCTCGACGATCCAGGACGTGAACCAACTCGTGAAGCAGTTCGATCAGGTCAAGAAGATGATGAAGATGATGGCCGGCGGCAAAGGGATGAAGCTCCCCGGCCGCATGAAGCTCCCCCCCGGCCTGGGCCTCTAGCCCATATAGCTCCGCCTAACTACCCGTTTGAGGTAGTTCCACGGAGCCATCAAGCCTTCTTGTTACACCTGTCCTCTTCCGGTCCTCTCGTGCAGAGCCCTCTCGGGCGGCCATCTCATGCTTACTTGATCCGAGAAAACTCGCCCCGATTATCAGGAAGCTGATAAGACCCGCCAGCCCAGCCTTCATCAGTGTCGAGCTAGGGCACGGCGGATTCGCAGTCGCCTTCGAGCGGGGCGCCATTCTCGGACCAATAGAAGTAGAAGAGCTCGGCCGGAGGGTAGGCCGCGTTCATGCAGTAGCCGTTCTCGTCGGCCTGCACGATCGTGAACTGGATCTGGGGGACGAGCTGAAGCCCTTCTTTGGCCAGCCTGTTGACGTCATCCGTGTAGCTCGAGTGGGCGGTCCGCCACGATTCCTGGGCGGTAGCGGCATCCTTTAGAGCGGCCTGCAACGCGTCCTTGATGGCATCCGTCTCTGGGTCGGCCGGCGCGGCCTCGGTCTCGATCCCGTTCTCGTTCCCGTTCCCAGCCCCGGGCTTTCCCCCGGCCTCCTCCGGTTTGGAGGTGAACAGTGCTCCAAGGACCAGTACGAGGCAGACGAGGCCCGCCACCCCTCGAGCCAAACCGCTTCCTGCCATCTGAACGCCTCCCTTTTGGGTCCCTAAAACCGCTTGAGCTGCTAGTATCCTGCCTTCCGCAGTGCCCTTATGGGCGTATTCCAAAAGGAGAATCATGGTCAAGATCAGGTTGATGCGCGTCGGCAAGAAGAAGCAGCCCTCCTTCAGGGTTGTCGTCGCCGACTCCCGTAGCC
>JBKJYP010000057.1:0-15055 GCA_046715695.1 Actinomycetota bacterium
CCCTGTAGGTGCCGGCGATCAGCAAAGGCAGGTCCCGGCTTGTCCCTGCGAGGTGCTCGAGCAGCTGGAGGGTCGCTTCATCGGCCCAGTGGAGGTCGTCCAACACCAACATGACCGGACTGAGTGCTGCGGCTCTTGCAACGTAGCGACTCACGCTGTTGAAGAAGAAGCGTCGGGCCTGGTCCTCCGGCAGCTCCGCGGGTGGAGGCATGTCCGGGAACATGGTTCTCAACTCTGGATATAGGCGCGCCAACTCGGGACCGGAGTCGCCCACCAGCTCCTGGAACACCTCGCGCGGGATCGTCCTTGCGGTCCCCTCGAGGATCTCGATGAACGGAGCGAAAGGCATGGCCGTCTCGAGCTCATGACTGCTGCCGGAGAAGACCACGAAGCCACGACGTCTCGCTTCGTCCGCGAGTTGGTTCGCGAGACGCGTCTTGCCGACCCCCGGCTCCCCTCCGATCATGACGGTGGTTCCGTGGCCCTTCAGCGCGCGATCCAACTGTCTATCGAGTTGAGTCATCTCAGCTTGGCGGCCGACGAACGGGGTCTGATCGAGTGAGAGAGCGACCCTGTTTTCGCCTCTGGCTTCGAAGAGCCGCCATTCATCGGGGAAGCCACGTAGACGGTGCATGCCCTGGTCGGTCAGAACGACATCGCTCAGGGTTCCGACCAACTCTTTGACTATCGAAGACACGAGGATGGTGCCTCCCTCAGCCAGAGCTGAGATCCGCGCCGCAGCGTTCACCGCCTCCCCGAAAAGGTCTCCCCTTTCTTCGATCACCTCGCCGGTGTTGATGCCGATCCGTATCGCCAGGGGATGAGTCCCGGGGCCGATCCCGGGCGCGGCCCGCTGGATCGCTATGGCGCCGTATACGGCTTGGCGGGGGGAGGCGAAAGAGGCGAAGATCCCGTCTCCCAAAGCTTTGACCACGACGCCCTCGTGATCCTCCACGATCTGGGAGATGGTCTCCTGGGCGGCTCGTAGGACGCGCTGGGCCTCGTCGTCACCAGAGGTCGTTCGCAGTTCTGTGGACCCCTGGACGTCGGTGAACATCACCGTCGCCAGGGATGCCCCACTCTGTGCCATCTGCCCAGGTTAGCGAGGAGATGCAGTCGGCGGGAACCGAGTCAGGAGGGCCGCGCCTCGTGGCTCCGTCCATCGGCACCCAGTATCCGCTTACTCTCTCGCGATACTTCGGGCTGCATCCGATCGAGGGGAGACCTCTTGCGACGACTACTGCTGCTCTCACTGATAGCCGGAACCATGGTGATCCCGGCCGCCGACTCCAGGGCGAGCCACGCCCCCGACTCCTTCTGCAGCGAATCCGGGGATGTCTGCCTCGAGATTCGCGAGAGAGATGGCGACTTCATCTTCCGCCTCGGACTAAGCGCCGAGCACTTCACGCTCTACCGGATCTGCGTCAAGGATCCTGACGGCGTGAAGGAATGTGGACGGTTCAGGGTTCGAGAGAACAGCGACGGCGGCTACGGGAGCAAAGTCTCGTGGATGAAGAACTTCCCCGACGCCGGGCCCGGCGCCTACACGGTCGTTTGGAAGAAGGGTGGCGGCGCTCTCGGGGACAAGCTCGGGTTCCACGTCTCGTAGCGAGTAGACATGAGTCCGCATCGGTATCTGCTGATCCCGGCATGCATAGGCCTGCTCTTGTTCACCGGCGCCACCTCTTCTCTCGGACAGCAGCTCAGCTGCAACGGCAAGGCCGCGACCGTCTCCGGAAGGAGCGGCACAGATGGTGACGACGTCATCGTCGGCACGTCCCGGGGGGAGTGGATCTCTGGGGGCGCGGGGAACGACACCATCTGTTCAGCCGGAGGTGACGACAGCATCGATGGCGGGGACGGTGACGACTATATCGACGGTGGAGATGGGCGAGACGCCCTGTCATACCCGGACTACGAAGGGCCGGCAGTGAACCTCAACCTCCTCACCGGCATTGCGACCGTCGGCGACGACACCGACACGATCGTCGTCGGGACCATCGAGGACGCCTTCCGCAACTGCTCTTCGGCAACCTCAGACGTGTTGATCGGCGACCACGAGGCCAATACGTTCTCTGGTGGGTCCGGATCCGACCGCCTCGAAGGGATGGGTGGGGACGATCTCCTCATAGGCACCGATCCGTCGTACGGCTACACCGACGCGATCTGCTGGGGCTTCTTCGGACCACCCGACACCGATGTATTGATAGGTGGAGAAGGGGACGACACATTGCTGGGCCAGGATGACACGAACGAACTAGATGGCGGAGCCGGCTTCGACTATCTCCACGGGGGAGAGGGCGGGAGCTGCACCAACGGAGAACGGCACGCGGGATGCGGGAGCCCACCACCAGCCGACGCAACACCTGCCTGCTCCGACGGGGTGGACAACGACAATGACGGAGCCGTGGACTTCGCCGGCGACGTGGGATGTGCCGTGCCCACGAACCCGACCGAGGACGAGATCGACGATCCGAAGTGCAACGACGGGTTCGACAACGACGGGGATGGGAAGGTCGACTTCCCCGGGGACTCCGGCTGCGGGAGACTCGGCTGGGAGCTAGAGGCACCACCTTGCCACCCGTGCCCCTACGAACTGTTGACGATAGATCTCCGGGTCACGCGAGGGCTACTCACGGGTTCGCTGTCGCTCGTGGCCATCACCCCTGAGTCAAGCACAGCGAGTGGGCGACGGATAGCGATCAACCTCATTCAACCGGAGGGGAGCTCGACCCTTGCTCGCACGGTCACCACCGGCGAGGGTGCCTGGAAGATCAAGGACTTCAGGATCGACAGAGGGACCATCTTTGCGGTGGCCCGAGGTGAAGGCGACTGTTCCAAGATCCGTTCAGAGCTGATCCCGGTGCGGACGGTGAAGTAGAGGGACCCGTCCGTCACCATGCCCGGTATCGTGATGAGCCCCAAAGTGATCCTCTTGACTATGTTGACTCTCGTCTCGTGCGCCGAGTCTTCTCCCGGTCTCTTCGATCCCGCGCCAAGTCAGAGCACAAGCCCGAGCCCTTCCGGGGTGTCGTTCACAAACGGGGGGAGATGCCCACGCGCAAGCGATCCCAGCCTCGCCGGCAACGCCGGATGCGTCACGAGCGTTGTCAGAGGCGATGCGAACTTCTCGGTCTATGCGCGGATGGGCGACACACGCCGGCCTCGCACTTGGTGGATGCACGTCAGCGGCCCAGGTGTCGAGATCGACCAGCGACTGCAGGCGGGCAATGCCTACAGCTACCCACGAGCAGTGGGGGCCACGGACATCGACGAAGACGGTGCTCCGGAGTGGTGGGTGAAGGTCATGGACTTCACGAGTCATGGGGCGCCCTGGTCACGACTCAATCTCTTCGTCGGGTCGGGCGACTCTCTTGTCCCCATCTCATACGAGAAGGAACCGCTCAGCGTGAACTTCGGCGGGATAGCTCGCTTGGGTGAAGGGGCAGCGTGCCGCGATGGTCGTCTCGTCCTGCTCCGAGCCGAAGCTCAGAACGTACGCAACACGCGGTGGCGGGTTATCGAGCGGTCGTTCGAGATCGCCGGCGGCACTGCCCGCTTCCTTGGTAGGACCGAGGACACCCTCATGATCGAGGATTACAACGACCCGGATCTCGATCCCTACTATCTAGTGACTTGCGAAGGACTGTGATGCTTCGATCGTTCATGGCGACACTCGTCGTCGCATCGACCTTCACCGTAATCAACAGCGCGCCGGCTCGCGCCCAAACCACCTACACCCTCGGCATAGATGTCTCACATCATCAAGGGGCGATCGACTGGAGCCAGGTCGCGCAGAGCGGGCACGTGTTCGTATTTCAGAAAGCCACCGAAGGCGCCACCTTCACCGACCAGACGTATGCATCGAACCGCAGCGGTGCAGCGGGCGTGGGGCTCTACTTCGGCGCCTACCATTTCGCTCGTCCCGACGGCGCGACGAGCGCCGCGGTACAAGCCGATGCGCGTGCGGAAGCCGATCACTTCCTCGCGGTCGCGCAACCGGCTCCCGGTGATCTGCTCCCCGTCTTGGACCTGGAGGCGAGCGGAGGTCTGTCTTCGACCTTGCTCGTCGAGTGGACGCAGACGTGGATCGACCATGTCCGAGCAGCGGTCGGGAGCCGGGTTCTCATCTACAGCGGACCCAACTTCTGGAGGACGAGCATGGGCGACACCGACGTGTTCGCGCTTCAGAGCATCCCGTTATGGCTGGCCCATTACACGAGCGCGTCGTCTCCGAGCGTTCCCGCGGCGAACTGGGGAAACAGCGGGTGGAGCTTCTGGCAATGGACGAACTGTGCCTCGATCCCCGGCATCGCCGGATGCGTCGACGAGAACAGGTTCGCCGGGTCTGATCTATCCAGCTTCAAGATCCCCGGCGCCCCGGGACCCGAACCGACCACGACACCTGCGTCGCCACCAACCAACCAGACCCCTCCGCTTATATCGGGTGACCCCGAGGTCGGTTCCACCTTGAGCGCGTCGACAGGAGCCTGGGCCGGGTCCCAACCGCAGTCCTATTCCTTCGCGTGGCATCGATGCATCGAGGGAACGTGCTCGGCTACCGGTGGCACGAGCCCTACCTACGAGGTCGTTCCCGCCGATGAGGGCAAACAGATGAAAGTGACCGTCACCGCGACCAATAGCGCCGGATCGGCAACCGCGCATTCCTCGCTGTCGTCCACGGTGACCGACCCCACGCCGTCGGAGCCACCGACGATCACCGAGCCGGCACGGAGGTTCTCTCTTGACACCCGTATCGATGTTGCATGGACGCATCCGGAGCTCGGACTGGTCACATTCGACGTTCGGTACCGGCTGGCGACGCCCTTCGCTGCCCCCGGGGGGCAGACCCAACTCACTACCGGCACCTCCGACACATCTGCCACCTTGAGGTCTCGGGCGGGAAGCACCTATTGCTTCTCCGCCCGCGCAGTAGACGACGGCGGCCAGGCATCGGCATGGTCGGTGCCCAGATGCGCGACCGTCCCGCTAGACGACCGTGACCTCGCTGAGAGCGAAGGCTGGTCATCCACCTCGAACAGCCGCTTCTACCTCGGAACATCTAAGGAGACGATCGATGAGGGAGCGATCCTTCGCACCGGACGGGTGCGCTTCCAAGAGGTACGGCTGGTAGCTGAGCGTTGTGCCGGTTGCGGTCAGATCTCGGTCGTCTTCAAAGGATCCGTGGTCGCGACGATCGATCTGCGCTCCAAGCGCACCGTCAGCCGGAGGATCATCGAAGCTGTCCGCTTCAACTCCGTACGCAAGGGGCGTCTGAAACTAGTGGTCGCCTCAGATGGCAAGCCCGTACGCATCGATGGGCTCGCTCTTACCTAGCTCGAGCTAGCCCTCACGATCTCGATCACCGCAGATAAGAAGGACGGTAACGCCACCGCGACGAGAACGACACCCGCTACCCGACCCGTGAGTAGGAAGCGCTCGGAAGCAAGCAAGGCGCGGATGCCCTCTACCCGACCTAGAGCGAGCCCGATAACTGCTCCGACCGCGACGAGCAGCAATAGCGGGAGAGCAGGTGCCAAGAACAGGAAGGGGACGTATCGGGCGATGGTCCTCAGTTGCTTGGTGATCAAGGGTAGAGCCCGGCTGTAGCGACCCGCCAACGCGCTCATCAGCATCCCGTGACCGAGGATGATCGCGACGTATGCGACAACCGAGAGCCAGCCCGGGCCGACGATGTCGAAGTCTTTGTTGTCGGGTCGCAGCGGATCGATCCGGCTGGCGAAGAGAACGAGGAGGATCGCGCCGTAGGTGAGACCGCCCAACCTCCCCTTGGGGAGCCATCGTCTGATCAGCATGTACAAGGCTCCGGTCACCAAACCACCGAGCAATCCCACGAAGATGATGAGGCCCATCGATCCGCCGAGCGTTATCTCCCCCACGACCTCGTCGGCTTCCGTTATCCGACCTTGTACCGCGTCACTGGAGGTCGCGGCGAGAAGCCGCATCACGAGCCTGCCGCCGATGCCCAGCATCACGACTCCGGAACCGACCCCAGCGGCGACCGCTACCGTGACGTACCAGAGGTAACGGCGCAGGGCATCGGAGGGCGGAGGGACCGTCCCCTCCTCATCAGCCCACGGCTTCTGAAGATCGAGGTCGCCCCAGAACCAGATAGCGGCGAGGCCCGCCAGCATGACAACACAGAGGATCGCCATCAGGATCATCCATAGATTGTGGGCCGTTCCGACGAACATGTCGAACCGCACGCGCAACTAGTATCCAGCCGTGACCGACAGAGGATCACTTCACGTTCGGATGGGCACCGAGGAGGACATCGAAGAGGCTTCGGGTGTCCTACTCAAGGCTTACGAGCAATACAAAGACTCATTCCCTGGTCGTTACGAGACCTACATCGCGGACGTCGTCGACGTCCGTTCCCGATGGGACACCTCGGAATTGCTGGTTGTGACGTTCGGTGACCAGATGACCGGTTGCGTCAACTTCTACCCCGACGCATCGCTGGCCGAGTACCCCGCCGACGCAACCGCCTTCCCCTCGGACTGGTGCGCGATCCGGCTCCTGGCCGTTCATCCGGATTTCCGGTCCAAGGGGGTAGGCCGGGCGCTTACCGACGTCTGCATCGAGCGAGCCTCAGCCCGGGGAGCTCCTACCGTCGGTCTGCACACGACTCAAGCGATGAACGTGGCTCAGGCTATGTACGAGGTCATGGGGTTCCAGCGCATCCCGGAGTATGACTTCCATCCGACACCGACGATCGACGTCCTCGCCTACCGCCTCGACCTCGACCACCCCTGACTCTCTGATTGCGGCATGCTTGGGGGCGTGGATGTCCATTCGGCGAAGGCCCTTCTGCTCCGACAACTCCATCACGGCCCCCGGCCCTTGATCTTGACCAACATCTGGGACGCAGCTGGTGCTCGACTCGTGGAGCAGGCGGGCTTCCCCGTGGTCGCGACCTCGAGTGGGGCCGTGGCCGCCTCCCTCGGTTACGCGGACAACGATTCGATGCCCGTTGATGCCGCTTTCGCCGCGGTGGAAAGGATCGCCACGAGTGTTGACGTGCCGGTGACCGCAGACCTCGAGGCCGGCTACCAGCTCGGTCCCGCGGAGTTCGTCGAGCGGCTGCGCGCCGCGGGAGCGGTGGGTTGCAACCTCGAAGATTCCGACCATCATGCCGACGGTGAGCTCATCGACAAAGACGCTCACGCCTTCCGACTCGCGGCGATCAAGGAGACCGGTCGCGAGGCCGGGTTCGACCTCGTGATCAACGCCAGAGTGGACATCTTCATGTTCCGCGAGCAGTCGCCGGAGGCGCTCGAGGAGGCTGTGGAACGTGCGACCGCGTATGCCGAAGCCGGCGCCGACTGCGTCTATCCGATCCGACTCACTGACGAGCGCCTCATCGACGAGTTCGTGAAGCGCGTCCAAGCACCGGTGAACATCTGGGCGCGCGCCGATGCTCCATCACTCGAACGACTCGCCGAGCTCGGGGTCGCGAGGGTGAGCCACGCCGGCGATCTCATGCGCGCCGCATACGGGAACCTGCAGGAAGAGCTCACGGCGATCCGGGGCCGCTCGCCGTCCTGAAGTTATCCTCCACCCATGCCCGACGAGACGCCTGTCAAGAACATCAACTCTCGCGAGAGCCTCGCCAAACTTCTCAACGAGATGAGCGAGCATCCCGAGAACTCCGAAGCCATCAAGGCCCGCATCAACGAGATCTTCCACGAGGAGAGGACGGTCCTGATCCTCGACATGAGCGGGTTCACGAGGGCCACACACCGGGGTGACACCCTCGAGTTCCTGCTGATGATCAACCAGATGAGACGCCTGACGCTCCCCTTGATCGACGCCCACAACGGGCTGGTCGTCAGGGCGGATGACGACAATCTCACCTGCATCTTCGACTCGGTCGCCGAAGCGATCGCGGCCGCAGGACAGATAGCGGCCAGCCTGTCCTCGGCCAACACGCTGTTGCCCGAGGACAAAGAGCTCTATGTCTCGATCGGCATCGGTCATGGCGAGATCCTGAACGTCGAGAACCGGGCGATCTACGGCAACGAGGTCAACCTCGCATCCAAGCTCGGGGAGGACATCGCGGAGCGGGGAGAGATCCTGTTGACCGAATCGGCATTCGATCAGATCGAAGGTCAGGGTTTCAGTTGCGAGGAGCGCAAGGTCAGCGTTTCAGGATTAGACCTAACCTTCCATCTATTGCATGTATGATGTTGGAGTTACATCTGATCGAGGCGTGATTCTCACGTCTCGGAGATTTGGTCTCCGGTTCCTCCTTCTTGGCGGTGCGGGTTTCTGATCTCCCGTGTTTTGCGGTCTGAATGACCGTAAGAAGGAGTTGAGCAGTTTGTCTACTTTCGCCGAGCTGGGCGTATCCGCGCCCGTCTGTGAAGCGCTATCCCACAAAGGGATAAACGAACCATTCGCGATCCAGGATCTCGTCATGCGTGACGCCCTGGCAGGTCGCGACATCCTTGCCAAGTCGCGTACCGGCTCCGGCAAGACGCTGGCCTTCGCCATCCCGATGGTCGAGGGTCTCGATAACCGCATGCGCAAGCCGATCGGGCTCGTGCTCGTACCGACCCGAGAGCTCGCGGTCCAAGTCACCGATGAGCTCAAGGCGATCTCCCGTGCCAAGGGGCTAAGGGTCGCCTCCGTCTATGGGGGCGTCGGTCTTAACGCTCAGGCACACAAGGCCTCGAGCGCCCAGATCATCGTTGCCACACCAGGCCGCCTGCAGGATCTGATCGACCGTCGCATGGTCTCGGTGAATGACATCCGGATGCTCGTCCTCGACGAGGCAGACCGCATGCTCGACATGGGCTTCCAGCCCCAGGTCGACCGCATCGTTGCCAACATCAAAGGCAAGCACCAGACGATGTTCTTCTCGGCAACGCTCGACGGCCGCGTCGGCAACCTGGCTCGCGCCTACACCAACGACCCCGCCCGTCACGAGATCGAGGACAAGAGTCCCGTCATCGAGACCGCCGATCACCGTTTCGTGGGCGTTGAAGCCGACGACAAGATCGACAGGCTCTTCGATGAGCTAGAAGCAGAGCGTCGACTTGCACTCGTGTTTGTGCGAACCAAGCGAGGTGCCGATCGCCTGGCTAAGAAGCTCCACACCGGAGGCATCCGGTCGGTTGCCATGCACGGCAACATGAGCCAGCCCCAACGTCAGAAGGCGCTCGACCAGTTCTCGTCCGGACGCAGCACGGTCATGATCGCCACCGATGTTGCCGCCCGCGGCCTCGACCTCGACGGCATCACGCACGTCATCAACTTCGACCCCCCCACCGACCACACCGACTACGTGCACCGGGTAGGTCGCACGGCTCGGGCCGGTCGTTCCGGAACAGGCGTCACGTTCGTCACGTCGGACCAGCTCGGTGAGGTCAGTGCGATCGCCCGTGCGCTCAAGCTCCACCAGCAGTTCGAAGCCGAAGGCTTGCGCCTCGTCGCAGAGCGCGGCAGGTCCGGACGGACAGCGAATAGCCATGGTCGCGTCGCTGCGAAACGCTCGTCACGTGGGAACGGAGGAGCGTCGAGCGAACCTCGCCGTTCTCCACAACGTAGCGGTCGCGCCCCGGCTCGCCCCGCTCCCGCGGGACGGGGCTCGATGGGCACGGTCAAGTGGTTCAACGACTCGAAGGGTTATGGCTTCATCGAGCCCGACGATGGATCGAAGGACCTCTTCGCTCATCACTCGAGCATCGTCGGCGACGGTTTCAAGAGCTTGGACGAGGGAGCAAGGGTCAGCTTCGATGCACGCCAGGGTCCGAAGGGTCCCGAGGCGACCCAGATCTCGGCGCTCTAAGCCGTCACGCCGTCCAACCGAAGACGGCCGCTCCTAGATTTAGGTAAGCGAACCACAGGGCGATCGTGGCCGCGGGCACGACGAGTGTCTTCTTGCCGCGATACCTCCAACGGAAGAGCATGAAGGTCAAGGCCGCCCACAGGACCCAGAGGATGGCCAACGGAACCCTCGGGATGATCAACCCCGACGCGAGGTAGAAGAACCCGGTGATCGCCTGGAGCACGATGGCGACCCCGAACCATGCCGATAAGACTGGCTTCTCGATCGAGACGACGTTGTCCTCTTCCACAGGGGAATCATGACTCCTTATGCTTCCGGCGATGAGCGACATCACGGGCGATATCGAGGCCCTCCTCCAAGAGGGGCGCACGTTCCCTCCCCCGCCAGAGTTCGCAGCGCAGGCCAACGCTTCCGACCCCTCCATCTACGAGACGGCGCGTAACGACCCCGACGCCTGGTGGGCGAGCCAAGCCGAGCGACTCGACTGGTTCGAGCCCTGGGACCAGGTGCTCGACTGGGATCCACCGCACCACCGGTGGTTCCTCGGTGGGAAGCTCAACGTGTCATACAACTGCCTCGATCGACATCTCGCCTCGCACGGTGACCGAGTCGCCTACCACTGGATAGGAGAGCCCGGCGAGACGCGCGATATCACCTACGCGGACCTCCACAACGAGGTCTGCCGCTTGGCGAACGGGCTGAAGTCTCTCGGGGTGGTGAAAGGCGACCGCGTCGCCATCTATATGCCGATGATCCCCGAGCTCGCGGCCGCGATGTTGGCCTGCGCGCGCATCGGTGCTGCGCATTCCGTCGTCTTCGGAGGTTTCTCCGCTGAAGCTCTATCCGGCCGGATCGTGGATGCGACCGCGAAGGTCTTGATCACCGCCGACGGCGGATACCGCCGGGGAGAGATCGTGCCTCTCAAAGCGAACGCCGATAAGGCGCTGGAGAGCGCTCCTTCTATAGAGAAGGTGATCGTCGTAGCACGCACCGGTCAGCCCGTCCCGATGAAGGAGGGCCGGGACCTCTATTACGCCGATGTCGTCGGCCCCCAAAACTCCGATTGTCCGGCCGATCCCATGGACGCCGAGGATCTCCTCTTCATCCTCTACACCTCGGGGACCACCGGGAAACCCAAGGGGATCGTGCATACAACCGGCGGGTACCTCACCGGTGCGTCTTCCACCCTCATCCTGATCTTCGACATCAAACCCGATACCGACGTCTACTTGTGCGCCGCGGATGTGGGGTGGGTGACCGGGCACAGCTACATCGTGTACGGCCCCCTCGCCAACGGCACGACATCGGTCATGTACGAGGGGGCGCCCGACTGGCCCGACAAGGACCGGTGGTGGTCGATCGTCGAGCATTACAAAGTGACGATCCTCTACACGGCCCCCACGGCTATCCGCACGTTCATGAAGTGGGGCATCGACTACCCCGGCAAGCACGACCTCTCATCGCTCAGGTTGCTGGGCAGCGTCGGCGAACCCATCAATCCCGAGGCGTGGATCTGGTACCAGAAGGTGATCGGAGGTGGGCTCACTCCGGTCGTCGACACTTGGTGGCAGACCGAGACCGGATCGATCGCCATCACTCCCCTGCCGGGACTCACGACGACCAAGCCCGGTTCGGCGACGTTTCCCTACCCGGGGGTTTCCGCAGATGTCGTGGACGAGTCCGGGGAACCTGTCGGCCCGGGGGGCGGCGGCTACTTGATCCTGCGGCGCCCACTGCCATCGATGTTGCGGACGATCTACGGCGACGACGACCGCTACCGGGAAACCTATTTCTCGAAGTTCGGCGACTCCATCTACTTCGCCGGGGATGGAGCCAAGCTCGACGAAGACGGTTACCTCTGGTTGCTGGGCCGGGTCGACGATGTCATGAACGTCGCCGGACATCGCATCTCGACCTACGAGGTCGAGTCGGCGCTCGTCGACCACCAGAGCGTCGCCGAAGCTGCGGTCGTGGGGCGCAAGCATCCCACCGAGGGCGAGACCATCGTCGCGTTCGTGACCCCGAAAGGCGGCGTGGTCGGCGACGAGGCCTTCATGAAGGAGTTGCGCGAGCATGTGTCTGAAGTCATCGGCAAGATCGCTCGGCCCCGCTCGATCATCTTCACCGACGATCTGCCTAAGACCCGCTCCGGGAAGATCATGCGTCGCTTGTTGCGGGATGTTGCCGAGGGGCGTGAGCTTGGCGACGTGACCACGCTTCAGAACGCCCCGATCCTGGACGAGATCGCAGCCAAGGCAGCATCGGCTCCGCCGGAGGAGTGAGCTAGCCCTTCCCTTGCGCTATCCGCTCGGCCTCGGGCAAGGACCTGAGCCGCAACATCGCTAGGATCCCTAGAGCCGGCCCCGGCGCGAGGAACGCGAACGCCCATCGCCATGTCAGCGCACCCTCGAGTTTGGGGATCAACCAGATGGTCACCACCGTGAGCGTGAAACCGATAGCGAGCTGCAATGTGAGCGCCGTGCCGACATAGGCCTGGTCCGCTAGCTCGGTAACCATGGTGGAGAACTGCGCGGAATCGGCGATGACGGCAGCACCCCAGATCAGACCGACGAGCAGCACGAGCCACGTCGGAGCATCGAACAGCAAGCCGATGATGAGGGCGCAAGAGCCCGAGATCGCCAGTGCAGTCGTCGTCGTTTTCGTCCGGCCCCACTTGTCGCCGAGAACACCACCGGCGTAACAACCGAAACCTCCGACACCGATCACGAAGAAAGTCGCCAGTGGCGCGGCACTCAAAGATCCGCTCCCCTCCGACGCGAGCTTCGCCGAGAAGAACGCGACGAACCACGCCCACATCCCGTACAGCTCCCACATATGTCCGAAGTAGCCCATCGAGGCGAGGCGAACACCCCTGTTCTGCATGACCTTGCCGATCTGGCGCGGGTCGAACACCGCGCGCGCGAATGGGAACGGACCTTCTTTCACCATCGCGACTGCGATCGATCCTCCGATGACCGTGAGGATCGAGGTAACTGCCACGACCGGCCGCCAGTCGAGCCCACCAGCGGAGTTGACGAGATGCGGGGTTGCCGAACCCAGCGTGATGGCACCCGCCATCAGCCCGAGGGCGGTGCCACGGTGCTTGAGGGTCCACGTCGCCATCAGCTTGAACGCGGGTGGGTAAACCGCAGCAAGGAAGAACCCCGTCACGAACCGCAGCGGGATCGCAGTGGTTGCTGAGTTCGTTAGTAGAAGACCGGCGTTCGCGGCCGCAGCCCCGATCGAACCCGCCAGGACGATGCGATTGAGCGGGATCAGGTCGGCGATATTGAACGTGCTGGACAACACCGCTCCTGCGACGAACCCGAGTTGGACGGCGATGGTTAGCCATGCGCGCGCCGAGTCGGAAAGATCCCAGAGCGCGCTCAATTGCGGGATGACCGCAGAAGCGGAGAACCAAGTGGTCATAGAAAGCGTGAGAGCGAGGCCGAGCCAAACGATAGCGCGCCGCCGTCCGGCATCGTCCTCGAGTTCGATAGTGCTCACCTGTGGGCTCAGGAGCCGGTGCCGAAGCGCCGTGCAACTTCCAGCAAGAGCTCGAGCTCGTGACGCGGAAGAGCTTTCGCGATCCGCAGCAGCTCGATCAAAGGGTCTTCTTCGGAGGGTTCGGAAAGCGTTTCCACTCTGTCGGCCTTGTGGAAGAAGCCCTTCGCCCGAACAGGTCTCGGCGCCGCGGCAGAGGCCATGGCCGGGGAGGGGATCGACGCGGTGACCGGGGGTGGCATCTGCATCGGGGCCATCGCCACATCCGGCTGCGCCATCGTCTGTTCGGCAGCGGCCATCAGCTCGCTCGGGGTGATCTGGAGCGCTTCCCCGATCCGCTGCAACATCGAGTTGGACGGGTTCTTCTTGCCGGCCTCGATCTCGGACAGATATGGATAGGAGATCTCGGTCTCGCGCTCCACATCACGGCGGCTGAGGCCCAGGGTCTTACGCCGGGCCCGGATCGCGGCCCCCAGCGCTTGTTTCTGAAGCTCCTCATCTTTCTGTCTCACCCTGGCTCCGATATTAGAGGTGTTGATGCTCTGCGGCTTGCTTCTTAATGCTCTTAGCATTATAGTGATGCTCACAGCCTACAGCAAGGCTAGGAGATGGAGGGAACAGATGGAGGACAAGAGGAGACAGCGCTCCTACATGGCAGGCGCCCAGATCGCTAAGGAGCGCATGCGGGTCGAGGCTCCACTCGATGCGGCCGCCCTGGCCGCGGTCGAGGCCTCGGATGTCGTGGTCGTTCGGGGTTGCTACGACCATGTCGAGAGGGTGCTCGGCGCGCTCGAGATGCCGTTCACCGCGATCGGCGCGACCCAGCTCGCAGGGCTCCGACTGGGTCCCGAGCAGCTCCTGGTCGTGAACTGCCCCGGCACCGACCTCGTGCCTCGGGACATCAACAGGATCGCTGATTTCGTGGGGGCGGGCGGAAGCCTCTTCACCACCGATTGGGCGCTTCCGAACGTCGTCCAGAAGGCTTTCCCGAACACGATCGAGCACAACGGTCGCTCGACCGCCGACGAAGTCGTGGGGGTCGAGATCAGGGACCATGACAATCCCTTCCTGGCCGGCGTCATGGATGGCGCCGATGAGCCGGTGTGGTGGCTCGAAGGGGCTTCGCATCCGATCCGGGTGCTCGACCGTGAGCGCGTTCAGGTGCTCATCGAGTCGAGCGAGCTCGGGCGACGTTACGGCGAACCAGCCGTCGCTGTCCTGTTCAACCACGGCGATGGCGAGGTCTTCCACATGATCTCGCACTACTACCTGCAGCGAACCGAGCTCCGTACCAAACGTCAGACAGGCGCGGCTTCGGGATGGGCCGCCGAGAAAGGCGTCGCTATGAGTCCTGCGATGGCCGAGTCGCTCGAGGGCCTTTCACTCGGTGAAGTCGAGTCCGCGGGCACTTCTGCCCGACTTTTCGCAAATGTCGTAGCCCAGAAGAAGAGGAAAGTCACGAGATAGGCCCGCAGAGAGCTACCGAGAGTGGGAAAAGGGGTCAGAGAACTTGGTCCCAGCTGACCATTAAGGGAAAAGGAGGCGCTCTATAGCTTGATACGGGCGGCAAGTAGATAGGAGCACCGGAATGCTGGCTTCGCGGACCCGCCATCACCGAACTATCTCCCCCCGGAAGAAACTTCAGATCGCGGCGATCCTGAGCGCTATCGCTCTGGTGATGAGCTTCTGGGTGGCTCCGGCATTCGCCGGTCCCCCGGGGGGGAGCCCCGGTAACTC
>JBKJYP010000058.1:0-9372 GCA_046715695.1 Actinomycetota bacterium
GATCAGACATGAGCGCAGCACGTGCTCCATCGGCTGCCCGAGACCCAGATCGGTCGCCAGCGACAGGGCGGCGACAAGCTCGGCGAGTCGAACGCCGCTGGCGTTTTCTGCGGGTCGCTCGCGATCCATGATTCGAGCCTACGATTTGTTCCAAGCACGCAGCCAAGAGCTCATCCATCCCGATCGATTACCTTCTCGGACCCGCCGAGGAGGAGGAGGAGGAGGAGGAGGAGGAGCCCTAACGGGTCCCTTGGGCCCTAGGGTGGCCCGCCCACAAGCCCGATTCTGTGCCTGGTAGGGTCCACTTCATGCCCCCCAAGAACCTGAGCCGTGGCCGACGCGTGCTCGTACTCACCCCGATGATCGCTCTGCTTCTGAGTTCGACGGGTGTAGCGACAAGGGCGTCGGCCGGGTCACTCGACGATGCGAGAGCTCGGCTCGCGGAGCACACCGCGTACTTCCAGTCGGTGACCTCCCAGGCCCAAGAGGCACAAGCAGACCTCGCCGGGATCCAGGAACGTTTCGACCTGATCGAGCGGGAGGTCCGGGCAACCGCACGCGACATGTTCGACAACGAGGAGACCGCGATCTCGTGGGCGCGCGACCTCTACATGGGGGGATCGATGGACGCGCTGGAGGCTCTGATCTCATCCCAGAGCCTCTCGGACGTCGAGGCCCAGTTGACCTATATGCAGTTCTCGAACGAACGCCAGCGCGTGATCTTCGAAGACCTGTTCGTCAGGAGACAGGAACTGAGCCGTCAGCTCGATGCGCTGGGTGAAGCCAGGTCGCAGGCCCGCGCCGTCGCCGCACACCTCGCCGATCTGGAAGCCGATGTTCAAGCCCGACTCGCCGAGGTCCGATCCGAGGTCGCATCGCTCGCATCGGAGCTCGCCGCTGAGCTCGCCGCAGCCCAGGCCGCAGCAGGTGTCGCGCAGAGCTCGACTACGCCCTCCACTTCGGCCGCCTCGGTACCCGGGCCCCCGTACAACGCGGATTGGGATGCGATCGCGATGTGCGAGTCGGGAGGCAACTGGCACCTCGACAGCACCTATGACGGTGGGCTCCAGTTCCATCCCTCGACGTGGCTGGGCTACGGCGGAGGTCAGTACGCGGACTACGCGTGGCAGGCAAGCCGGGAGCAGCAGATCGCGATCGCAGAGAATGTCCTGGCGGGACAAGGGCCGGGGGCCTGGCCGCACTGCTTCCAGGAGTAAGACCGATGCGCATCTTGATCCTGGGCGGCGATGGGTACCTCGGTTGGCCGACCGCCATGGACCTCGCGGTCCGTGGCCATGAGATCCATCTCATCGACAACTTCAGCCGGCGCGCCGCCGCCACGGAGCTAGGTGCCGATTCCCTTACCCCGATCCACACGCTCAAAGACCGGGTCAGTGCTTTCAACCAAACCGATGCCGGGCACATCTCCTACACGATCGGCGACCTGACGGACCCGACCGTGGTCGATGAGGCCTTCGTCTCATTCAAACCCGAGGCGATCGTTCACTACGGCGAGCAGCCCAGCGCCCCCTACTCGATGATCGACCGGCGTCACGCGATCGCGACGCAACGCAACAACGTGGAGGGCACGCTCAATGTCCTGTTCGCGATGCGCGATCTCGCACCGGAAGCACACCTCGTGAAGCTGGGGACGATGGGCGAGTACGGGACGCCGAACATCGACATCGAGGAGGGCTTCCTCACGATCGATCACAAAGGACGATCGGACACTCTGCCGTTCCCGAAGATGCCGGGCTCGATCTACCACTTGAGCAAGGTGCACGACTCCCACAACATCCATTTCGCCTGCCGTATATGGGGACTGCGGGCCACGGACCTCAACCAGGGGGTGGTCTACGGAATCAGGACAGACCAGACGGACCTCGACGAAGCTCTGTGCACACGCTTCGACTACGACGAAGTGTTCGGAACGGTGCTCAACCGGTTCTGCGTGCAAGCCGCGATCGGTTACCCACTGACGGTCTATGGGAAAGGCGGGCAGACCAGGGGCTTCCTGAACATCATCGACACCATCGCCTGCGTCGGCCTCGCGCTGGAGAACGAGCCCCAGGGCGGGGAATACCGGGTGTTCAACCAGTTCACCGAGCAGTTCTCCGTGAATGACCTAGCGCAGAGGGTCATGAAGGTGGGCGACGATCTAGGTCTGAGAGTGGAGATCGGCGGTCTGGCCGACCCGCGGATCGAAGCCGAAGAGCACTACTACAACGCGACGCACACGAGACTCCTCGACCTTGGGTTGGAACCTCACCTGCTCACGGACGAAGTCATCGCGCACCTCATCCAGACCGTGGAGCGCTACAAGGACCGGATCATCGCGGAGAACATCCTTCCTAAGACCTTGTGGGACCCTCGGGCCGGAAGCCGGGCAACGGATTAGGTCGGATCCGGGACCCTTCGTCCGACCGGGGGACGAGTGGCGGGACGGCTCAGCAGGGCACGGGCAACCAAGAGTGCGATCGACGGACGGGCACGCAGGGCCGAGACCAGGACCTTGACCCCCTCGTCTCGGGTTGGCATACCGACCCGCTTGGAGGTTGCAGCATCCAGCAGCCCCAGCAATCTGGCGTAGTCCTCGGCCCCGAAGCGATCGAGCATCCGTCGGACGAAGAGGTGGGTTCCCAACTCGCGGCGCAGTTCGCCCAGCTGTTTTCTTGGGCTCGCGCCGGTGAGTGAAGAAGCCACGGCCTCCGCGCCTCTGAACCCGGTAACCAAACCGCCGACGGTGCTGACCTTGACATGGCCGGCGGCATCGCCCACGAGCCATACAGGGGACCGATCGAGTTTCTTGTGGAGCTTCCTTCGGGGCCGATACAGGGCCACCCGAGCGGCCTGGTATTCGAGAGGGGTCAAGCCCCGCTCATCGAGGAACTGATCAAGAGATCTCCTGGTCGCGTTCCCTGCGTTACCGATCACGCCAACGGCACCCCTTCCTTCACCGTCAGGGATGAGCCAGAAGAAATACGTCGTTTCCGTCGGCCTGAACCACACCTGTGAGGTCGAGGAAGGGACATCCTTGGGCCAGTCGACGATCGCTTGCACGAGAGGCGCATTCGAGACGTCCTGCCACCCCGCGCTCTTCGCCACCGCACTAGACACGCCGTCTGCCCCCACCACCGCAGAAGCAACGATCGGAGGCCCCCCTTGCTGATGGCAAACGATCTTGTCCCCGCGCGGCTCGAGCCTCTCGACGCGAGTGCCGAAGATGATCTCGGCACCGCCGGCACGTGCCCAGGCCGCAAGGTCTTGGAGGAGCCTCGCCCTCTCCACCACGATGTCATTCAGAGCGAGAGGCACGTCCGCGCTCGCGGAGCCTGCGAAAAGCTCGTAGTCGGAGACCTCAGCGACCTTGGACTCGGCGGCGCCGGCGACATCGAGGAAGGGTTGGATGCGAGCGGTCGCTATCAGGCTCCGGGGCGTCGGGTCGAGAGCGGGCGCTCTCTCGAGCACCTGCACCTGCCTGCCCGCGGACGCCAATAGCCCGGCCGCGTAGAGACCGGCGGTTGAGGCCCCAACGATCAGGATGGGGAGGTCCTTCGACGAGCTTAGGGGTGGAACCATGAGGGAAAGCTACCCCTACAACTTGTCGGTCCGGACCTCCCAGCGCCCCCGGACGCTCACCCACACCGAGAGAACGATGAGCTTTAGGTCGCGGATCAAGGCACGGTGCTGGATGTAGGCGATGTCTACCGCGAACTTCTCTTCGGCACTCGCGTCCTTGGGAAGGTAGATGGTGGCCGTGCTGGTGAGGCCTGGCCTGACCCCGAGGCGATCAAGGAACAGAGGGGAATCTTCGTAGGCGATCCGCTCACCATCCGCGTGGATGATGGTCTCGCCCACCGCCAAAGGCCTCGGGCCCACGAGGCTCATCTCGCCTCGGAGGATGTTGACCAGCTGGGGCAGCTCGTCGATCCCTGTTTTGCGTAGAAGCCGACCGACGCTGGTGACCCGAGGATCGTCGGAGGTGGCTTGCAGCACACCGTAGATCTCGTCCGAGTCCGCGTGCATCGTGCGGAACTTCAGGACATCGAAGAAGCGTCCGCCCCTGCCCCACCGAGTCTGCCGGTAGAGCACTCCGCCGTGGGTCTCCAGGGCGATGGCGGCCGCAGCCACTATCCAGAGCGGCGTCGTAACGAGGAGTCCGACCAGGGCGAAGACCACATCCAGGGGTCGTTTCAGGGGGTGTTCGGCCAGGACGGCCGGGGCCTGGGTTAGCTGGGTGTGGTGGATGACAGGCTCGACACGAAGCTCATCGATCCCGAACTCTTGGATGCTCAACGCTTAGCTCTCCTCAACCCGGGACCCGCCCGTAAGAAGGGGAATGATACCCACGCCCGAGAGCAGTGCTTACGCAGAACTGCGTACGGCTTTAGGTGCTTCGGCGTGCGGGGGCCGAACCTTTAGCTGCAGCTCCGTCGATCGCCGCACGGCCTGAGAGGATCGAGTGGTCCATATTGAAGTACTCCCACTCGCCGAATCTGCCTCTGGTCTCTATGTCTCTCGCCCTGAGCCAATCCTTCAGAAAGCCCGTGTTCTCGGCGTGATCCAGGTCGTAGATCACGTATGCGGGATCGAGGGTGACGACCTCGGCGACGCGAAGCCTGCCTCCGGATGCGACGGGACGGATGGCATCCTTATCCACGAGCCCAACCGACACGAGACCCTGCAGCGTCTGGTCCACGAGGGCAGACCCGTCCTGGGGCTGATGAGGTGATTCCGAGATCTCGGCCTGGATCGAGAAACACCCGTCCGGCACCATCCATGCGGCGAAGGCGCCGGGGAAGCTCAGGCGGTGGAACACGGGCGGGTCGGGCTCCCCACCCGGGAAGTAGACCCAGTGCATCTCCCTATCGGTCGCGAGGGGGCCCTCGAAACCGAGGTTGACCGTGTGGACCACGTTGTTCGCGAGGGAGCTCGCCGCGGACTCGACCTCAGGCGGGGCGTCTTCCGTCGCCGCGACTAGAGCCGGGATGGGGATGGTCGAGATCAGGCGGTCGTAGACGATCGTCGAACCGTCGGCTAACCCGACCCGGTGACCGTCGCTATCCACCGAAACGACGGCGCGCCCAAGCTCGAGCTTCTCCGACGGCAAACGAGCCGCGAACGCGCTGGCCAGAGCCTCGATCCCACCCTGGTGCGGATACCAGAACTCACTGTTCGGTCCGAACCTCGCCGTAGGCGGCTCGATCGCTCCCCGGATGACTTCCTCCAGGTCGGGGACGGGAACCCGGTCCGCGATCCAATCGAAGTTCATCTGTTTGAGGTCCCAGGCCCACTGACGTCGGTTGTAAGGGATCATGAAGTTATCGGCGATGCCGGGCCCGAAGGTTCTATAGATCCACTCTTCGAAGTTATCCGGACGAGCTGTGGAACCATCGCGTTGGGTCTCGATCAGACCCATGATGTTGTCGAGTACGACATCGGTTGGCAGGCCGAAGTTGTTGATCTGGTACGGGTACTCCGTGAAGATGCCGTGGCTGTAGCAGAAGCTCCGGCGCGTTTGTCGGTCGAGATTCCCGGCAAGGAGCTCATCACAGATGAGTGACGCGGCGTACGGATCCGATGTGTAGAGGATATGGATCGATCGGTCGAAGGAGAACCCGTCGTACATCTCCGTCCGTGCGAGACCGCCGACCTCGTCATCCCGTTCCAGCACCAGATAGGAGTCGCCCCGCTCTTCCAAGTGATAAGCCGCCGACAGGCCACATAGTCCGGCCCCGATGATCAGAGTGCCCGCCTCCCTCAAGGGCCGGCTACCTTCTCGAAAGCGACGATCGTGTTCACGGTCCCGATGACAGAAAGTCGTGGGTCGCCGGCGAGCTCGTCGTCGACGTAGCGGCCGATCTGTTTCCAAACGGGGTTCCGCGCATCGTGAAGCGCGAGGACTCCCCCGATCGCTAGTTTGGGAAGCAGGAGTTCCACATCCGCGCGGACGCCTTCATAGTCGTGGGTCCCATCGACGAACGCCATCCTCAGGCCATCGGGGATAAGCGCACCCGCCTGATCCGAACGCGCCGCGATGGGAACAACGTGGTCGATGAAGCCTTGCTCTCTCGCGTTGCGCATGAACTGATAGAAAGTGCCGCCATCCGCCACGAGGCTACGGTGGTAGTCGGCTTGCTCGTCGGTTCCGCTCATGTCGAAAGGGTCGACGCAGATCAATCTCGTGCCGGGCGCGGTCTCGATGCAAGCGCCCGCAAGGATGCATGACGACTTCCCCATCCAGCTCCCAATCTCCACGATGTCACCCGTCTTCGATCGACCGGCCAATCCCCACAGGAACTCATGCTCTCCTTCGAAGAGCCATCCGCCTATCGATGCCGACTTGCGGATCCACCCGTTATCGGAGTCGGCCCCGATCGAGGAGACGGCCACGTACTGGTTCCTGGCTTTCTTCAGAGCGCGTTTCCTCATGCGCGTCGAAGGATCCACAAGGCTTCATCGGGCGGACCACTTCTCTTCACCTTTTCGATCCATCGCTCGAACGGCAGGAGACTCGGAGAAGGGAACATCGGGGTGAAACGGTCCCTGAGGTAGCGAACCGCTCGCCGTGCGGACCTCAGCGCCAACTTGGAGCCGGATCGCTCTCGAATCCGGGAGTCGAGCCGGGCCTTCACATCTTCGAGTCGAAGCAGGACCGAGCTGGGAAATGCAACTGATCCGGCGGTCAGCTCCTCACGTACCACCACCTCGAAACCCCTCTCTTCGAAGAACCGGTCGGGGATCTCCAGCGACAGGAACTGCAGATGTTGGTCAGGCCGAGCCCAAAGCCACCGGGTCCCCCAAGCCTGGAACCTAGCGGCTCGAGCATTTGGCGTGATGAGTGCGAGGTGAGCGCCCGGCTCGGTCAGCCTCGCCACGTGCTCCAGGAATGGTGAGGTCCGAGAGAGATGCTCGATCACATGGAACGCGAAGACAGTCGTGTAGCGCCCATGCTCGACGTCCATGAAGGATCCCCCGATGACCGCGAGAGACGAGACAGACGCAAGCTCCCGCCTGCAAGCCTCGTTCGGCTCGATGACATGGACGGTTCTAGTGGATGACTCCGCCCACGCCCGAGCGAAGAAGCCATAACCGGCGCCGATCTCCAGACTTTCGCCCTCACGCTTCAGCATGGAAGCGTGCGGCTTCAGCTTCGAGAGGTAATCGGCGGCAAGGCGGCGCCCAAGCTCCTTCTCGGCGGGTTCGTTGCTACCGAAGTACGCGTGCTCGTAGAAATCGCGCAGAACCGAGTCGTCGATGGGCCGGTCGACCTGGCAGCTCCCACAGTCCGAGCACCTGAACAACCATCCGTTGCCCTCACCCACGTGGATCTCGTACAAAGCCTCGCCCGCGCCTGAGCAAAACTCGCACCGCCAGCTCACGGGAGGGCGTTCAGGAAGGCTCGCGGCGAGAGGCAAGGCAAGCCCTCGAAGTCAAGGATGTGCTGATCACCCGATACGAGGACGGCTTTGTGAGCCGCCGCGAGCGAGAGCAAGTAATCGTCGCCGGGATCCTTGGACCGGATGGGCGGGGGCTCTCCAGGGTCCTCGAGCATCGTTGCTGATGACCGCAACCACTCGATGACTCGCTCCGCCTGATCGGGATCGATCCGCGATGAAAGCTTGGGATAGCCCAAGGCACGCTCGAGTTCGGCGAGGAGCAGCGGCGATACAACGAGTTCGAAGACTCCGCCGACCCACGCGCGCAGCACCATGGCCGGGGCACCTGTAGCTGATAGAAGGGCCGAGATGATTACGTTCGGGTCAAGGACGGCGCGCAGTACTCGTCATCCCCGGGTCAAGTGTTGAGCCTCGACCGCCAACTCGATCGCTTCCGATTCGGACATCTGGTTCACGGCCCAGAGCTTCTCCAAAAGATCGAGCCCCAGATCTCGGCGGAGAGCCTCTTCGATGACCTCGCCGTCTCCCTTACCGGTTCGTGCCGCCTTGACCTTCACAGCGCGAAGAACCTCTTCCTCAATGGTCAGCGTCGTTCGAACCTTAGGCATCTTTGCATCATAGCATCATGATGCTCATGAGGAGGGTCTTGTAGACCGACTCACCGGAGTTCGACGAAGCCGACCGCCGAGAAATCGCCATCGAAAGCAAGGGCCTCGCGGATGCGGAGTGATCGCATCAGAGCGAAACTCGTGGCATCCACGAACGAATACTCCCTTTCATCGTGCCCTCGGAGCCATCGGAGCGCTTGACGTTCGAGATCCTCGCCGACGAAGGCGACCCTCACGCGAGGTGAGCGGTTGATCCTGTCGAGGAAGTCAACGGCATAGGAGTGACCCGCCCGACGCCTCAAGAAGGTCCACGCCTCCCCTCGGACATGATTGGACGTGATGAATGACTCATCTGAGTGATCCCGAAGTAACGCTGCAGCAGTCTCGTTCCGGGGGTCGCGCCGCATGCTCGCGGCGACCCAGAACGAGGTATCGACGAAGATCATCTGTAGACGACATCGTCGACATCACCAGGTTCACCGTCATACGCACCGACGAGACCCCAGAGCGGATCGGATTCGAGCGGAGGCAGCGGCCTGAGGTGTTCCCCGATGAACCGCCTTATCAAAGCTGCCTTGGAGGTCCCCTCCTTGATGGCTTCTCGTTCGAGGGCTGTGTCGAGATCCTCGTCGATCATGAACTGCAGTCGCTTCATCTATTGAGCTTACACCACTTTTTTGGTGTTGGTGTAGCCCATGTTGGTGAAGGCCCCGGTCATGGTGCAGAAGCCGGTGGATCCCAGGCCATCGGCAGGAAGATCTCGCCCACGCGGTGGTCATAGTGGAAGTCCTCCTTCAGAACCACCTCGGCGATGTCGAACGAACATGCCGCCTCGACCCGACCGAGGAGATCGACCCCTTTGATCGCTCCGAGGCTGATCGTGTAGCGGCCATGCCTCAGATGGTTGGGATCGATCCGAACCTTCGTCTCCCACTCCCCCGGCTCCAGCGAGAAGCTGGCGTCACCGAGATCGTTCCAGTGGGTAGAGAAGATCGGGAGATCTTCGGAGCCGTGCACGGCGAGTCCGATGAGGAGGTCGTCCACCGGCTCGTTCAACCTGAAACGCACCGACACATCGAACGGTTCGCCGATCGCGATCGATGAGGAGAGGTGCCCGTCCGGATCAGAGATAGCCACCTCGAGGAACTCGACCTCACCCGAACCGTTCTGTCGTGACTCGCGGAGGTCGACGCGGGCCGAGGCCTCGTCGGCGCTATCGCCCAGATAGAGCTTGAGGCATGTGGCCACATCGCCCTGATACTCGACGGCACCTTGCTCCAACAACAGTGCCGATGTGCAGAGCTTCCTGACCGCGAGCAGGTTGTGGCTCACGAACAGGACCGTGCGTCCCTCGGAGGCCACCT
>JBKJYP010000059.1:0-3484 GCA_046715695.1 Actinomycetota bacterium
GTCACGCACTGTGGACGCCTCACAGTGTGGGATGGGTCGATGTTGCAGAACTTCGTTCAGCAACCAGGTGGTGGCGCGCCTGTCGAGCAGTCGTTTCTCATGTTCCCGCGTAGTGGGCTGCGCGATCTGTCGGCTCGGCTTCGGATGCACGGTGGGGTCTTGCAGCCGGAGTCGCAACCCGGTCAGATGCTGTCGGCGTTGATCACCATGCTCGATGATCCGGATCAGGTTCTTGAGGCTCAGGCGGGCATGGCCATCCGCAACGCCCTCATGGAGCTGGTGTCCGGGACCGTCTTGAGCGGTATCGAGTTTGTTCACACCGCGGTGAGCGACGCGATGCGTCGCAAGGTCGAGAACTGGGTTCGGTCGAACCTTCAGCACGGGGACGTCTCGCCCGCCGCGGCTGCTGTGGAGCATGGTCTTTCGCTGCGATCGCTTCATCGGTTGTTTGACGGGGGTGACGAGACCTACGGCGCGTTCGTTCGTCTGGCGCGGGTCGAGCGTGCGCGCCAGGATGTCGTGGCGAGCGACGAGTCTGTGCAGCGGATTGCGATGCGGTGGGGTTTTGCGGATGCCAGCCACTTCTGTCGCGAGTTCCGTCGGGTCACGGGAATGACGACCTCCGACTGCAGGGCGCACGGCCGCACTCTGGTCGATGCGAGCTGAGTGGCACGATTTCTCGGCCGAGACCCCACGCTCGCACCCGTCCCGGTTCATGGGCCCATAGTCGGCTCCGGGGTCGCTCGGTGGGTCTGGAGCGAGACCTCCCGTCGTGGCGCGATCGGTCTGCGCTGTGACGCTGCCAGATTTGTTCCGCGACTCGCCCACCTCAAGGGTCGCTGGGCACGGACGGGAGTCCGCGTCTCATCTTGAATCACGCACCCCCGCCCGCCGCCGTCGGGACCCCAGGCATCTTCGAGGCCGCGCGTGGCTCCGGCGGCCGAGTTCTGTCTGAGGTAGTGACATCGACCTGGATGAGCCGGTCGCGGCTCAGTCCTTACGTGCGAGGCGACGCCGACCTGAGTAGGCAGCGAAGGCGACACCGACGATCAACGCGCTGCCGTTGACGTAGCTCGCGACGTACGGCTGTGCTCCGGCGAGGTTCAACCCGCTGTTCAGGGTGCCGAGAAAGAGCAGAGCGACGATCGTCCCCCACACGTTGTAGCGGCCCGGCTTGATCGCGGCGGCGCTGAGGAATGCTGCGGCGAGCGCGGGGAGCGTGAAGGCCGGGCCCACCAGTGGGCTTGCGCCGCCTGAGCGCGCGATCTGCATGAGACCAGCCAACGAGCACAGAAGGGCCGCCACGACGAAAGCGACGAAGATCAAGGTGCGGATCCTCAGTCCCACCAAGCGGGCGGCCTCGGGCGACGATCCGATTGCGTACATGTAGCGCCCGTACGGAGTGTGGTCCAGGAGGTACCACGCGCCAACGGCGATCGCGCCGGCGACGTAGCCGATCTTCGGGATGCGCATGAAGGTGCCGGCGCCGAAGTCGGTCAAGACCCTCGGGAGGTTGCTCACCACGGCGATCCCGCCGGTCTTCTGGTTGACGATGCCCTCGATGACCACCGACATGCCCAGCGTCGTGATGACGGCGTTGACTCCGAATCTCGTGATCAGCAAGGCGTTGCTGACGCCGATCACGGCCGCCAGTCCCACTCCGATGAGGCCTGCGAGGATCCAGTTGGTTCCGCCCGACATCGCGGACGCCGCGAAGACTGCACTCATCCCGGCGATCGCGCCGATCGACAGGTCCCACTCGTTGGCGATGAGGGGGATGAGCGCGGCAACAGCGATCACCGAGGTGACTGCCTGGCCGGCGAGCATCAGCTGCAGGTTCGCCATCGTCGGGAAGTTCGTCGCCGTCGTCGGCCAGACGCTGAAGAACACCGCGATCGCGACGGTCAGCAGGAGCATGGCGTACGACTCGAAGAATCCTGCGATGCCACCGATCCGGGACAGATGCGTCGCCCGCCGAGCGGCGCCCGCGGCTCCCTCGTTCGCATGGACGGATTCCGGGTGGGTCAGCTCGTTAGTGCTCATTCGTCTGCTCCGATGATCGAGAGATGGTCGATGTTGTGAGGGGTCACGTCGTCGCCGCTCAGTACTCCGGCCAGCCGACCGTTGCGCAGCACGAGGATGCGACTGCATACGCCTGCCAGCTCTTCTGCGTCCGACGAGACGACGACGACGGCGGTGCCCTCCTCGAGGGCGGCGCGGACGATCTCCCAGATCTCGAAGCGCGCGCCCACGTCCACGCCCTGAGTGGGTTCATCCAGCAGGAGGAGACGCGGCTTGCGCCTGAGCCATCGACTGAGGATGACCTTCTGCGCATTGCCACCCGATAGGGAGGCGATCGGCTGGCCGACATTGGAGCACTTGATGAAGTACTTGCTGACGAGTCGTTCGGCCTCTGCCTCTTCCCGGCGATGGCGAAGTCGTCCTCGGACGAAGAACTCCGGCGTCACGGCAATGCCCAGGTTCGCCGTTACTGACATCTCCGAGAGCAGAGCCTGGCCGGCGCGATCCTCTGGCACCAGGGCGATGCCGAGCCCCATGGCCTTGGTAGGCGTCAGCGGGCCCAAGGCCTGGCCGTTCATCGTGATGCTGCCCGACGTCACGGGGACATCACCGAAGAGCGCCTTGAGCAACGAGGTGCGGCCCGAACCGAGCATACCCGCGATACCGAGGACCTCGCCCTGGCGGATCTGGAACGAGATGCCGTGGGCAGCGCCGGCGACCTGGTTCTCGACCTCCACGACGGGTACATCGTCGTGCGCGCCTCTCGTCGAGCCCACGAATGTCAGTGCCTCGATGGGGCGGCCTGTCATCATCTCGGCCAAGGCGTGGGGGGTTGCGGCACCCTCGAAGGACTCGACCACGCGGCCGTCACGCAGGATCGTGACGGCGTCGGCGACCTCGCACACCTCTTCAAGACGGTGTGAGACGTACAGGATGGTCTGCCCGTCCGCGGCGTAGCGGCGCAGCGCCGCAAGGAGCAAGCGCACCTCGTGGGCCGGGAGCGAGGAGGTCGGCTCGTCCAGGACCAGCACGCCATCTGCATCCGCCTCCTGGTCCTGGAGCGCGCGGGCGATGGCGACCATGGTCTGGGACGCCGGGCCCAGCTCTGCCACGAGCGCGTCCGGGTCGTGGCGGATCTCGAAGCGGGCCAGCACCTTCTGCGCCCGCCGGCGCTGCTCGCGCCACCTGATGCGACCGGTCCCGCCGTTCTCGAACCCGCGGCCGATCGCGAGGTTCTCCATGATCGTGAGGGCAGGGAACACCGATGTCTGCTGGTGGACGAAGCGAAGTCCGTGGTCGCGAGCCTGCGTCGGGGTGACCGTCGTGGCATCCAGCCCCTCGCCTCGGACCTCGATCTCACCGGCGTCTGCCTCGTGGACGCCGGCGAGCACCTTGATGAGTGTCGACTTGCCGCTCCCGTTGCCCCCGATCAGTGCGTGCACCGTGCCTTTGGCGATGTCGA
>JBKJYP010000060.1:0-3448 GCA_046715695.1 Actinomycetota bacterium
CGTCGGCTCTGGAGATGAAGCATCTGCAACGGCGGCCAGGATCCTGACCGAACTGGGGTCGTTCGCGCCGGAGGGTCAGGCCTACCGGATCGATACCAATCTCAGGCCCGAGGGCCGCAGCGGAGCGTTGGTTCGATCCCTCGAGGGTTACCTCGAGTACTACCGTCGCTGGGCCCAGCCATGGGAGCTCCAAGCATTGCTGAAAGCGCGCTTCTCGGCGGGCGACGCATCGATCGGACGCGACTTCATCGAAGCCACCCGCGATTCCGTCTTCCAGGACGGAGGCGCGGAGCGGATCGCTGCGATCCGGAAGATGAAACGGAAGGTCGAGGAGAACGCGCTACGTTCTGCCTTGAAGGCGGGATCACGCGACACCGACGACGTCAAGCTTGGGCCGGGTGGGATCCGCGACATCGAGTTCTCGGTGCAGCTTCTCCAACTCGTCCACGGGGCCGCCGACGAAACGATCCGGATGGCGGCCACCCTCGATGCTCTACCTGCACTCGTATCGGCCGGATACATCGCCGATGATGACGGCGCGGCCCTGGCCGTCGCGTACACCTGGCTCAGGACGGTCGAGCACAGGCTCCAGCTGTGGCAGGAGCGACGCGTGCGACATCTGCCGAGTGACGCCGGTGAGAGAACACGCATAGCGCGCACGATGGGCTTCACGGACACGCCACGGGCGAGCGCGTTGGAACTCTTCGATGAGAAGCATCTCTCCGTGCTGCGAGACGTCAGGTCTCGATTCGAGCGCCTGTTCTATCGTCCGATGATCGAGTCGCTCGGCGGCCAACGGACGATGTCGTCGGAAGCCCTCGTCGAGAGACTCGGGATCCTCGGCTTCCGCGACCCGGTCAAAGCCGGACGGATCCTCGATGGCCTCGTGACCGGGACGACGCGACGAGCCCGGCTCTTCCGCGTACTGACGCCCGCGGTCCTCAGGTGGCTGGCGGAGTCGCCCTCTCCCGACGACGGGCTTCTGGCATTCCTGAAACTCGGCGAAGCACTCGAGAACCGAGTCGACATCCTCGGGGCATTCCGAGACAACCCTCCGGCACTCAAGTGGCTCGCGGATGTACTGGGCAGCGGGAAACTTCTCGGCGACGTCCTCCTCCACGTTCCCGAAGAGATCGCTGCACTGGCGGACCCCGTCCGCCGTCCCGCCCCGAAGGTGAGGGATCAGCTGATCCGAGAGGCGAAAGCGTCACTCGAGTGGCGCGATCCGAACGACCGGCTCGACGGGCTCCGAAGGTTCAAGCGGAGAGAGCTCGTTCGGATCGCCATGGCCGACATCGGGGGAGGGCTGGAGGGGGATGACCCCGGCGCACCGCTCGCGGATCTCGCCGATTCTGTCCTCGAAGCTGCGATGGGCGATGAGCCCGGCATGGCCGTCATCGCGATGGGGAAGCTCGGGGGCAGGGAGCTCAACTACTCGTCGGACATCGATGTGATGTTCGTACACGAGGGGATCCCTGCACTAGAAGCGGAACGCAGGGCCGGGCGGCTGATGTCGGCCGTCGGGTCGGTCACCCCCGAGGGCCAAGCTTTCCGCATCGATGCTTCGCTCAGACCGGAAGGGAAGTCCGGCCCCCTCACGCGATCGCTCGAAGCCTTCGCTGAGTACTACGAGAGATGGTCCTCGCCGTGGGAATCCCTCGCACTGCTCAAGGCTCGGCACGCGGCCGGCGACCAGGGATTGGGCGAACGCTTCCTTTCACTCGCCGGTACCCAGGCCTACCCGGATGACCTGAAGCCGAAGGCACTTCTCGAGATCAGGCACCTGAAGGCGCGGATGGAGAGGGAGCGCATCCCTCGGGGCGTCGACCCGCGCCGGCACATCAAGATGGGACCTGGAAGCCTTTCGGATATCGAGTTCGCCATCCAGATAATCCAACACCGATCCGGGCACACCGTCCCCGAGCTGCGAGTCACCGGCACGGTCCCCGCGCTCCTAGCCGCTCGGGCCCTAGGCTTGATCTCACCTTCCAGCGCCGAGATCCTGATCTATGGGTATCGATGGCTGACTCGCCTGCGTGACCGAGCCTTCCTTCTCGCCGGGCGCCCGGTAGATGTGATGCCGGCCAAGCCGGAGGAATCGGAAGCCGTGGCGATCGCTCTTGGTTACAAAGCCCAACCGCGACAGGAACTGGAGGAGGAGTACCTGCGCATCACCCGCCGCGTCCGTCGGGTCGCGGAGCCGCTGATATTCGGGTCCTAGACCGACGCCTTCTGCAAGGCATCGAGGAGCACACCGGCAGCGACATTGTCCGAGGAATCCCTAGCGCGATGCACGAAGACCATCTCTCCTTGCGTCGAGATCACCGCCGCACCCCCGAGTTGATGGAAATCTTGCTTGGCGATCGAGACCTTGTGGCCCTTCATCACATTGAACGCGCTCTTCAAGACCTGTTTCGGGCCGTAGATCTGCATCGCAGTGGCGTTGCCCAGACCTAGTGCGGCATAGGTCTCTTGGTCGTGGTCGACCAGCAAGCGGAAGGGGATCTTCTCTTCATCACGGAAGTGCGCCGCCATGGCCGGACTTCCCATCCCGATAGCGACCAGGTCTCCACCCTTATCCAGGAACTCTTGATGGCGTCCGCGCAACTGCGCGACGTGGACCCGGCAGAAACTTCAGCCGTAATGACGGAGCCAGACGACGGCCACCGGGCCGTCTCGCCACAGGTCGCCGAATCGCGTCGGCTCGCCGGCATGATCGGGGAGCTCGACCTCAGCAAGTTGGGAGGGTAGATGCATGGTGGGTCACTCTAAGCTTGAACGGATCGAACAAGACCGTAGAGTTCCGGGATGCCCGACCCTTACCTCTTACAGGGCACATTCGCTCCCGGCGGGGTCGGACTCGGCCCCTTCCCGGACCTGGTTAGGACGCTCTTGGGAGACCGCGATCCGGAGTCGGTCCCTGCCGATGGGGCACCGTGGGTAGCGCCTGCCCTCCGCGATGTGCTGGGAGTTGGCGAGCCGCGCGACCTGTCTGAGATCTATTCCGCGATCGCCTACCTGCTGGATGACGTAGCCCGAGGACGACCGATCCTGATCCGCCTGGATGGCTGGGACCGGGCCGGGCCCGCAGCCGTGAACCTGGTCGCCTTCTTGAGTGATCGTCTGGCGAAGACAGCACTCGAGATCGACTGTTCCGATGGAGGTGCAGAGGATAGGGACGAGGATGCAACTCCCCGCCCCCTGTCGTGGTTCGTGCGCGAAGGAAACGTCGCGTTTGAGCGGTCGGATCTGCCCCCTGCCTACGAACTGCTATCCCGCGCCATCCACATGACGGCAACTGACGAGGAGCGTCTCCCCCTGATCGACGGCGCGTGCGACGCCTTGGTCGGCATGCAACCGGATGCTGAAGCCCGCTCCCTCGCGGGCGCCGGGCTAAAGGCGGCGATCGCGGCCCGAGATGAAGCGATGATCGCTCGCTTCGAGCTGT
>JBKJYP010000061.1:0-6408 GCA_046715695.1 Actinomycetota bacterium
CGGAGGTTTCCGTTGTGTTTCCTGACGGTTTCCGCGCCGTAACGATTCGTCCACACCCCTCATGGGATGATCGGGTGATGGGCGTTGTGGATGTTGACTACGAAGAGCTGATCTCTTCTTGCGAGCGGGCGGCCGGGCGGTTCACCGATCTGCTCCGGCGGGTCGGGGATCCTTCGGCTACCGCTATCGGGCACTGGACGATCGGGGATGTCGCCTGCCATCTGACCCACAACTTCGATCGGAATGCTACGGGGGCACGCGGCGAGGGCTTCCCCGACGAGCTCGTCCACGACGTCGCCGGCTACAACGAGGCCTACCTGAAGAGGAACCCGGAGCGTGATCCCAAGGTGCTGGCGGACGAGATGGACGGCTACATCGCCGACTTCGTCTCGGCACTGCGGAAGAAGGACCCCGACGACCTCGTTCCCTGGTTCGAAGATCACCCCGTCCCCGTCTACGTCCTGCCCGGGGTCATGATCGGCGAGTGCGGCCTGCACGGATTCGACGTTGCGAAGGCCGAGGGCAAGGACTGGACGCTCCCCGACAGAGATGCGCACCTCGCCTTCGACACTTCGCTTCCGCTCGTGCCGCTCTTCGCCAACAAGGAAGCGATCGCCGGGGTCGAGGAGTGCTTCGACATCCGGATGCGGGGCGGATCGCGCGTCCACTTCGTGGTGTCCGGCGGGCAGATCACCGTCGAGGCGCCGAGCAAGCGTCGTGTCGACTGCCACGTGTCGGCTCAGCCCGACAAGTTCCTTCTGGTCTCCTACAACCGCATCAACCAGTGGGGGCCGATATTCAAGGGCCAGATCGTGACGTGGGGGCGCAAGCCTCTTGCCGCTCTGAAGCTCAACAGCTATATAGCTGCCCCTTAGGAAAGCGCTAGAGCTTGATGCGAGCGAAGCCCGTGAGGTTCTTCTTGCTCTGGGCCGGCCAGCGGACCCGTAGTGGGACCCGGCAAACATTGGTGTGCAGTTTGTAGCGCGAACCCTTAGCCAGCTTCGCCTTCGCGAGGAGGACCCAGCGCTGCCCCTTCCTCTGCTCTAGGAAGACGTTGGTCCCTTGATGGTCCGGGAGCACCGTCCCGCTCACATCGAATGGATCCACGCAGTTGACGGGTTTCTTGATCGTGACTTTCACACGGACAGACACTGTCTTGGCGCTGGAGCTCGAGCCCAGACACGATTGGTTCGAGGCGACGGTCGCCGTGTAGGACGCGCTCGTACTCGATCGGAAGGTCTTTCCCCACGTCCCGTCGTCGGCCACCGGGACATCGGGGTCGGCGACGGTGAACGTGTTGGACCCTGAGATCCTCTTCCGGATCGACACGTTGTAAGGGCCCGTGCAACCTTCGTCCCCGGTGACCCGGCCGGAGAGCGTGAAGGGCTGTTTGTAGTTCGCCCTGGCCCTATTCGTGTTGATCGTGGTTCGGTTGACCGAGCCGGGAGGCAGGGGAGAGCTGCTGGGCCGGATCGAGCTGCTGGGCCGGATCGAGCCGCTGGGGCTGGGGCTTACGGACTTGGTGGGGGTAGCGCTGGCTCCGGGCCCGCCTCCCGGTCCGACGACACTGATGGTCGCGGTGACGTCCCCTCCCACGAAATTGACTGCCGCTATGTAGAGCGTCCCGGCGGGAACGGGCCCCGCCTCGTCGGGAGCGGTTGTCGCCAGCTCATCTCCGACTGTGGCGCATGATGCGTCGAGGAAGTAGATGTCGAGGTCGTAGGCCGCCAAAGCATCACCGGTGGCGGTCATGACGGCGTTGCCTGAGCCGAGTGCCGCGGGGATCTGGAAGATGTGGGCGTCGAGCCCCTGCGAGTCTGGTGGGTATGCGCAGTTGGTCTCGAAATCGGCCAGCGTGATGCTGGTGGCGGGAGCCGCCCCGATGATGCTGCCGGACTCCTCGAACGTCTCGGCGTGGGCGCGGGGGATCCACAACACCCCCGTGATGAGCGTGAAGAACAACCCGAAGACGATCAGGTCCCTGCGGACCCCGCGGATATTGGTCATTGCTAGTAACCGTAAACGAGCAGATCTCCAAGTGGTTGTTACTTGCTTGCCTAAAGTGCAGAAGATGCCGGCTCATCGATGAGGAATGTGACGTTTGTGTGGGTTGCAAGCAGCCGTGCGGGACAACTCGCCGGATCCTCACCTTCGTCGAGGGCCCGAACCACCGGACCTGCCTTGCCCTCTCCGTGCGTGATGACCACGATCTTCCTCGCGCCGAGGATCGATACCGGCGTCAGCGTGATCCCCTCGAGGCCGTCGGGACGTTCCACCGCGACGCAGCGACGAACACCCTCCGCAACGACAGGTCCGTTGGGGAAGATCCCTGCGATGTGACAGTCCCCACCGAGGCCGAGCAGGACGAGATCGAACCCTCCTCCGACACGAGAGACCGCTTCGTCGTAGGCGATCGCCGCTGCGCCGGGATCGTCCTCGCCCCTCACCCTCTGGATGCTCTTGGGCCGGGTGTCGCCGAGGAGCAGATCGCACGCCATCTTGAAGTTGCTCTCAGCGTGATCGGGTGGAACGCAGCGTTCATCGGAGAAGAAGACATCCAGCCGGCTCCAATCCACTCCCTTCGCCGCTAGCTCCGGATAGACGAGCTTCGCGGTCCGGCCCCCGGTCAGGACGACCGACGAGCAGCCATCGAGGGCTCCTGCTATCCGATCTGCGACCTCGGCGGCGTAAGCCTTCGTGGGGAAGACCTCGATCTCAGGTATGGACATGGGGAGCCGGCTCCCGCCAGTGCCGGCCATCGGCCCTGACGAGTTCGTCTGCGGAGCGGGGGCCCCATGATCCCGCCGGGTAGGTTCCCGGCCGCCCTCCCTGGCTCCAGTACTGGAGCACAGGATCGACGATCTCCCAGGCTTCTTCGATCTCGTCCGCACGGGTGAAAAGCGTCGAATCCCCGAGCATCGCGTCCTGCAACAAGCGCTCGTAGGCCTCGGGCGTGCCCGATCCGAAGTCGGCCTCGTAGTCGAAATCCATGTCGACCGTTCGAACGTTGACCTCCGGGCCCGGCACCTTCGTCCCGAACGTCAGCGAGATCCCCTCGTTCGGCTGGATGCGGATGACCAGCACGTTCGGCTCGAGCTCCTCGACCGCCGTCTTCGCGAACAGGAGATGAGGGACCGACTGGAACTGGATCGCGATCTCGGTCACCTTCGACGCCATCTTCTTGCCGGTGCGGAGGAAGAACGGGACCCCCGCCCAACGCCAGTTGTCGACCAGGAGCTTGAGCGCGATGGATGTCTCGGTCGACGAGTGCGGGTCGACGCCCTCTTCCTCCCGGTAACCCTCGTACTGGCCGCGCGCCGCGACCGTGCCGACGTCGTCGACCTTCCATCGTCTGACGGCGCGCAACGCCCCGACCTTCTCGTCCCGGATCGACTGCGAGTCCCACGCGTTTGGCGGTTCCATCGCCACGAGTGCGAGGAGTTGAAGGAGGTGGTTCTGTGCAACATCACGAAGGGCGCCGGTCTGCTCGTAGAACGCGGCACGACGTCCAACGCCGATGTCCTCGCCAACGGTGATCTGCACATGATCGACGTAGCGGCGGTTCCAGATCGGCTCGAAGATCGCGTTCGCGAACCGGAAGACCAACAGGTTCTGAACGGTCTCCTTACCAAGATAGTGGTCGATGCGGAAGATCTGATCCTCCGAGAACGTCTGCGTGAGCATCGTGTTCAGATCGTGGGCCGACGCGAGGTCAGTACCGAACGGTTTCTCGACCACCAAGCGGTGCCAGCCACCGGTATCGAGGAGACCGGACTTCCCGATCTGCTCTGCGATCACCGGGAAGAACTGAGAGGCCGTCGCGAGGTACCAGACGCGGTTGCCCTGCGTCCCGCAATCGCGATCGACCTCTTCGAGCAGCTCGTGCAACTCCCGGAACAGCTTCTCGTCGGTGACGTCACCCGCGACGTAATAGATGTCGCGTCCGAACGTCGACCACGACTTCTCCGTGCTCTTTATCCGCGAATGCTCGTCGACCGCGGTGCGCATCTGTTCCATCCAGTCTTCGCGCCCGTACTCGGTGCGCGACGTGCCGACGACCGCCGTCTTATCCGGTATCAGTCCCTCAGCTTGGAGGTTGTGCAGAGCGGGGATGAGCTTGCGACTCGTCAGGTCGCCCGATGCACCGAAGATGACGACGACGCATGGATCGGGGACGGCCTTCCTGGCCACTTAGTTGGCCCACACCTCGTCGAGGAAGTCACAGATGCGATCGGAGAGCCGGTTCGGCGGGAAACGCAGCTCCATGAACGAGCTCGAACGGACGAGGTCACCGTTCGGAAGCTCGCGCCCCAGCGCCTCGGCATCGGTGAAGGGATGGAGGATGTCCCGGTCGTGTCCCATGATCAGGGCGGGCATCTCCATCTTCTCCCTGTCGGTCGGGTGCACACAGGTGCGGCCGGCAAGGAGGCCGTGGAGGACGGCTGCAGCCGGGACCGGCTCCTGGCCGATCGTGTCGAGCAGGATGTCTCCGTAGAGCGAGAAGCCTCTCGGGACCCTCCGGAGCAGCTTGGACCACCACTCGAACAGCCCGGCGAGCTGTGAATAGGCGATGACGAGCGGCAGGAACAGGACCCCTGCCACGGGAACGGCTCGCTCCAGCACGGGCATCTCGAGCACGAGTGCCCGGGTTCTGTCGGGGTGATGGAAGCCGACCTCCAATGCGACGTTGGCGCCGAGAGAAGTGCCTCCGATCACCGCTTCGGGGATGTCGAGATGGTCGAGGAGGCCGACCACCTGCTGGGCGTAGAGCTCCATCGAGTGGTGGCGCGAGTGGCGAGGATGATCCGACTCCCCGTGACCGAGGAGGTCGATGAGGACCACCCGGTTACCTCGGTCTGCCAGCGAGTCGGCCAGCGGGTAGTGGTGTCGCCGGGGCAGGAGCAGGCCGTGGATCAAGACGATAGGTCGCTCCGCGGCACCGGAGCGGCGGCCTCGCTGCTCGAAAGCGATCTTGAAGCCGTCGTACCCGAATGTCGGCATGGCGGAAGCCTAACCAGGAACTCGCTCGCATACGCTCTCGTGATTAGCGTTCGACCGGGACCCAATCGCGGATCCGGCGACGCATGAACGAGCCCGTCGCGATCACGAGTGGTTTCCCGTCGGCGGTCAGGATTTCACTGCGGGCGACGATCAGTCCCTTACCTCCATGGACCACTTGCCCGCGCCCCGTCAGGGGACGCCCATCTGCGATCCCAGGTCGAAGGAAGTGCACCTTCAGGTCGAGAGAAGCGGCGGCCGTCGCCGACGCCAAGACCGTCGTGGCTACGGCGGTCGTCAGGCCGTCGGCGAACAGCGCCAGCAGGCCGCCGTAGATCGTGCCGGCGGCGCTCTGGAACCAGGGGGAGGCGGGGCACGTCATCTCGACCCGGCCCTCTTCGGCTTCGCGCATCCGGGTGCCGATCAACAGGTTGAAAGGAGAGATGGCCACGTCTCCACTCAAGACTCGCCGAACCACTTCCAGTCCTGAGAGGTCCGAGACGTCCCCTGGGATCGGCAGATCCGCCGGGAAGGGCCGTTCGAACGGGTCCGGGGTCGGCCATGACGCGGCCGGAGATGGGACTTCGAAAGTAACCTCCTGCGGTTCTACATCCCGTACGAAGCATCTGGTGGTTGCGTGAGCGAGCAGGCGGCCATCGCCGTCTTCGATCAGGGCCTCGGCCGTCCCTTGACTGCGTCCGACCTCGACGATCCGACCTTTCGCGATCAGCTTGCCCGCATCGACCCGTACGGGTCGCATGTAGGTGAAATTGATGTCCGACGTAACCGGATACGTCCACGCGGGAAGTGCCGCCACGATGGCCCCCGACAACGCGGCATCCGCGACCAGGCCGGTCACTCCACTCAGGAAGAACCCGGCCTCGGTCTGGAACCAAGGCGACGCGGGCATCGTCCAGGTGCATGAGCCGCTACCGACCTGAACGAGATTGAGACCTGTGAGGTGCTGGATGGGCGAACGAGGTATCCCGTCGATCAGCGTTCGCAGACGCTCGACGCCGGCCAGCGAGAGGAAACTCGGATCGGGAACGTAGCCGCGAACAGCTTCGTCGACGATAGACGATTCAGCAGCAGGCATCAGGTGATTCCCTCGAGCACGTAGTCACCCTCCTGTGTTACCGCGACGACACGATGGGTGTGTTCGTTCAGGAGCGGCGCCACCCACTCGCGGATCGCCATGCGCCAGCGAAGCGCGAGTTCGTGGTCGCGACCTCGAAGCCCGATGATGTCCTCGGGGATCGCGCACAGGACGAGCTTCCCCCACCCCTCGTCGATCACCGGCTCCCCATGTTCGCTGCGGACGATCCAACTGGCGCGCGCGGCCGGCAGCGCCGGTGTGTGCCGCTTGTGGGTGGTCCCCGCGATCGCCGCGGTCGCTCGATCCGATCGGAG